>JBGTCS010000300.1:0-4339 GCA_041748715.1 Pyrinomonadaceae bacterium
TCGCGGAAATCGTCGGATTTTCCCGACTCGATCTGGCATTCGTGTTCGAGAGCGAGTTGGGTCGCCAGGCCGTTCGATAACGAAGCATTTAGCATCCGTTTTATTCGACCGATCGATCCAGTGGGCCCGGCGGCAAGTTTCGCAGCAAATTTGGCCGCCTCGGCAACGAGATCTGCGGGCGGCACGACGTGGTTGATCATCCCGATTCTCAAAGCCCTTTCTGTTGAAACAGCGTCGCCAGTCATAAACAATTCCGCGGCGATCTTTTCACCAACGGCCCGCGGCAAAAAGAAGGTCCCGCCGCAATCAGGAGAAAGCCCGATACGAACAAACGCCTCGCGAAATGAAGCGTCTTCTGCCGCAATAACCACGTCGCAGGCTAGGGCAAAATTGACGCCGGCACCTGCGCAAACACCATTCACCGCTGCGACAAAAGGTATCGGCGTTTCACGGATAAGCCGGATCACATCATGCAGAGCTGCAAGCGGAGCTTCGAGAAACGCCTCGATCCTGCCCTCGCGTTCCCACATCGACTTCATTTCACGCAGGTCGCCGCCCGAGCAAAACGCGCGTCCATTTCCCGTCAAAACCACGGCCCGGGCCTTATCAGTCACCGCCCGGCGGATCGCCGTGGCCAGATCAGTCGTGAGTTGGAGTGACAGAGCATTCAACGCATCAGGACGATTCATCGTCACGGTAGCAACGTTCTCGTTAAATTCGTAGATTACGGTTTCATGGTCCATACGATCTGAATAAATGGCGGTTTAATCCGCGAGCTATCCGGTGAAAGATGTAAAATTCGTGAAATTCGGCCGGGCACCCGCCGTTTTCAACTGATCCTTGCCCTCGACCGGCTTGCTTCATGACAATCTTTGCACAGAACCGACCGCCCCACTTTCGGCTGGAATGGTACGGTATCGTGTCGGCCACAGTTGTCGCAGACGATCTCAAACCGACTGGGTGCGTCGCTGCGCTGAACCGCTTTTTTCGAACGGCATTTCGGACAACGCTGCGGCGCCATCATATTTCGCTGATAAAAGATTTCTTGATCTTTCTCGTTAAAAATAAAAATATCTTTACATTGGACACATGGGATCTCAACATCCGGCATAGCGTTACCTCCGGGGCGTAAAAGTGAATAATTTAGAGTAGCCTGATTTTAGCACAACGTTCATCCATTAGGCATTTTGATCCATACAATTTTGAAATTCCCTCTGATGCCATTTATATTGATTAACCTATGGAACAAAAAACAACTAGTTGGTATCGTTGGAACGATATGCCAAGAGAACGCGTGTCTGACCTGTTGGAGCGCCGTCTGATCACCGCCGAACGCATGATGCTTGCACATGTTTACCTCGAAAAAGGCTGCATCGTTCCTCAGCATTCGCATGAGAATGAACAGCTTACGTATATTCTGAGCGGAGCACTTCGTTTCTGGATCGGTGAAGAAGAGCGGGAGCAAATTGTCCGTGCCGGAGAAGTTCTGGTTATCCCGTCGAATGTGCTGCACAAGGCCGAGGCCCTCGAAGATACTCTGGATGTTGATATTTTTAGTCCTCCGCGTCAGGATTGGATCGATAAAACGGACGATTATTTGCGACAAAAATAGTTATGGATCTTGGATTAAGGGGAAAAACAGCGTTAGTTGCCGCAGCAAGCCAGGGTCTCGGGTTCGCGGTCGCAAAAGAATTAGCTTCCGAGGGAGCGTCGTTGATACTTTGCTCCCGTCGTGAAGCGACTCTACAGTTGGCGTGCGAGTCCATACGAACACAGGCCCAAGTAAATGTTCTGGGGATAGTTGGAGATCTGTCCCAAGCCTCAGATGTTGAGCGGATCGTCGATGCCGGATTGGAGCAATTTGGCAGGATCGATATTCTGGTCACCAATATCGGCGGCCCGCCGGCTGGAACTTTCGAAAGTTTAAGCCGCAGTGCATGGGACGAAGCGAGCCGGTCTTTGATCACGAGTGTACTTGATCTGACGAGACTGGTTTTGCCCGGCATGAAGGAGAGAGGATGGGGCCGCATTCTGAATATCACATCGATCGCTGCCAAACAGCCGGTCGATAACCTGATCCTTTCTAACAGTTTACGGGCTGCGGTCACCGGTTTTGCCAAATCGCTGGCTAACGAAGTTGCCCCGTTCGGAGTTACGGTCAACAACATCATGCCCGGCTATACGCGGACCGAGCGTCTGGATGAACTGATCAATTTTCTTGCTGAAAAAGAAGGGATCACATCCGATGAGGTCCGCGGCCGTTGGGAATCGGAAATTCCGATGGGACGATTAGGCGATCCGCGCGAATTCGCCGCGTTGGCAGCGTTTCTGGTATCAGAACGCGCAAGCTATATAACCGGAAGTTCGATCGCAGTGGACGGAGGCTGGATCAAATCGCTATTTTAAACCTGCAAGAGCGGAAACATGTGTCTTGACCGTTTCTCCCAACGTCTCCAGATTGTAACCGCCCTCGAGACATGAAACTACCCGGCCGTCGCAAACGTCGTCGGCCCATTGCATTACCGTTCGCGTCATCGTCGCAAAATCTTGATCTTCCAGCATCAATTGCCCCAGCGGATCGGTAAGATGAGCATCAAAACCGGCCGAGATCATGACCAGGTCAGGCTTGAATTTAGCTGAAATATCTTCGAGTGCTCCCTCTAACATTCGCGTTTGTTCCGCTGCGGCGGTTTTCGCCTTGACCGGAATATTCATCGTTTTCCCAAGTCCGCGGCCGTGGCCGGTTTCACCACGCGTTCCCGTTCCGGGATACCACGGATATTGGTGCATTGAGAAAAAATAGACGCTTGGATCATCGTAAAAAATACCCTGTGTCCCGTTGCCGTGATGAACATCCCAATCGATGATCGCGACCCGATCAATCTCTTTAAAATAATTCTGAGCGTATCGGGCGGCGATGGCGACGTTGTTAAAAATGCAGAATCCCATCGCATTTTCGCCCGATGCGTGATGGCCCGGCGGACGCGCCGCGACAAAGGCGTTTCTCGCGGTGCCCTGCATGACGGCATCAACGCCGGCACATGCACCGCCGGCGGCAAAAAGAGACGCGTCGAAAGACTGTATCGAGATCGTTGTATCCGCGTCGAGGCGGTCAAGGCCGTGTTCGACCGCACCCTCGACCCGTTTGAAATGTTGGGCCGCATGGGCAGCAAGCACCAAGCCTTTTGACGCCTTTTCGGGCGTAATTTCCTCGAGGCTGTCCCAAAGCGAAGTGTCGCCCTTGAGAGCGTCCATCACGGCTTCGTATCGAAGCGGAGTTTCAGGGTGGCCGGGACCGGTGTTGTGTTTCTGATAGACGGGATGGTGTATGATGGCGGTTTTCATTTTTGAGATTTAAGGTTATCACATACCCCGGATTTTAAGTTGCTTCCCAAAGGATGCTATATTTCGGTACTGCAATCTAACAATGTATGCCAAACCCGCAGAGAATCAGAGCGATCGACTCGCACACAGCCGGAGAGCCAACGCGTGTCGTTGTCGATGGATTTCCCGGACTTGGAGATGGTTCTATGGCCGAACGCCTTGAGGTATTTCGGCGTGATCATGACCGTCTTCGCTCGGCCATTGTCCGAGAACCGCGCGGCCATGACGCGATCGTTGGGGCTCTTTTACTCGAACCGGTCGATCCTGAAGCGTCGGCGGGCGTAATTTTTTTTAATAATGTCGGCTATCTTGGGATGTGCGGCCACGGAACGATCGGTCTGGTGAAAACGCTTGAATATCTGGGACGGATCACTCTCGGCAATCACAAAATTGAAACTCCGGCCGGCACCGTCGAAGCCGAGCTGGATCACGACGGAATGGTTACGATCAAGAATGTCCCGAGCTATCGGCTGACAAAAAATGTAGCCGTTGAGGTCGAGGGATTTGGGACTGTTTCAGGTGACATCGCCTACGGCGGAAACTGGTTTTTTCTGATCGGCGAGCATCCTTATGCTTTGGACCTAAAACATTTAGCCGAACTCACCGAATATTCCTCCCGCGTTCGTGAGGCTCTCGTCAAACAAAACATTACTGGATCCGACTCGGCGGTCATCGACCACATAGAACTCTTTTCGCCCTCGGAAACGGCCGACAGCCGTAATTTTGTACTGTGCCCTGGCTCCGAATATGACCGTTCGCCCTGCGGCACCGGAACGAGCGCAAAACTAGCGTGTCTATATTCTGATGGCAAACTAATGGAAGGCGAAATATGGAGGCAGGAAGGAATTCTGGGGGGCGTTTTCGAGGGAAGCGTCAAGATCGAAAATGGCGAGATCGTACCCGTGATCCGCGGTACAGCTTTTGTCATCGCAGAGACCGAACTGATACTTGATGA
>JBGTCS010000301.1:0-2154 GCA_041748715.1 Pyrinomonadaceae bacterium
GGAAATAACCAGTTTTCCGCTGCTGCGCGAGATAGACAGCGGGCCGACATGGCTGACCGGCGAATCATACGGTATCCAAGGCGGATTAGTCTGCACGATCGCGCTGGCCGTTTCTACTGTCGTAATCCATTTTCTGCCTTGGTTAAAGCCCGATGAAGAACTGCTCGAAATGACGAGCCCAAAGCCAGTAAATCCGTAACTTCGCGATCGGAACGAATTCGAGCTAAAAGCAGATCAGAACCGTCGTTACGCCGCCTGGATCTTAAACGAAATATCGACCGCCCTGGCCGAATGCGTCAACATCCCGACTGAGATCAGATCGACGCCCGCTTCGGCAAACGACCGCACCCGGTCGAGATCCATACCGCCCGAGGCCTCGATCAATACATTCGGATTCATTCCACGGGCCATTTGAACCAGCTTTGCGGCTTCGTCCGGCGTCTGGTTATCGAGCATGACGATCTCGGCCCCGGCGTTTATCGCTTCGCGGAGCTGCGCCCAGTTGGTGATCTCGACCTCGATCTTGTGCAGATGTCCCACGCTATTTTTCGCGGCCTTTACGGCCTCCGTAATGCCGCCGGCGAGGGCGATGTGATTATCCTTTATCAGCACGCCATCATCGAGTCCCATCCGGTGATTTTTGCCGCCGCCGATTGTCACAGCGTATTTTTCAAGCATTCGCAGGCCCGGCGTCGTTTTGCGTGTATCGACGATATACGCGTTTGTGCCCTCGACCGCTTTTACAAATTTGCGGGTCAGGGTCGCGATCCCCGACATACGCTGAACCAGATTCAATGCGGTTCGCTCACCGATCAGCAAAACATCGGCAAAACCCTTTAGAGTCGCAAAAACCGTGTCCGCAGCGATCTCGTCGCCATCGCTATATGCCGCTTCGATCTCGGAACTTTCGGGATCGAGATGAAAAAACACCGCTTCGGCCACATCCAGGCCGCACAGAACGAGTTTTTCCTTGGCCAAAAAACGTCCGACGCCGCGTGTTTCCGGCGGAACAGTCGCCGAGGTCGTAATATCGCCGCGGCCAATATCCTCGGCAAGAAAATCACCGATACTTGCCAAAATTTCGCCGTTTTCAAGCCAGTTCATAATTTATTTTATTGGCGCTTCGATCTTGATGTTTGGATCGAATTCATAGATCGACGTACTGCGCATGAATCGTAAGGACTTAATTGCCTCGCTGCTACTTTCATTTTCCCTTTTCAGAATTCCGCCGTTTTTATCGACCCAAAGTCTTTCAACTGATACGGATTTAACGGTTTTATTTTCGATTACTCCCTCAGACCTACTTATTTTTTGAAACAAAGTGGCTTCACTACTAACGTTACTGTCATAGCCAAGATGTTTATACTCATTGATAGTCCTCGGAGCGTAAGGATTATTCGTTCCTGCCTCTGCAACCCTATACCGATCCTCTACCCAGTTTCCATCGGGCCGTTTGATGTACACCGTTTCTCCGATGCGAATCAGGTCAGTTTGCGGTTCAGTCTGGCCACGGTCGAGTATCGTAATCTGGGTGCGCGAGCGGTCAGGCTTAATATGTTCGTCAACCGTAAAACTGTACGGCTTCCACGGCAAATCCGCTGAATCTCGCGTGTCCACCTTCCTCGTTTCCCGAAACTTCGCATTCTGAAGTACAGCATACGCCTTTGCGTTAGCCGCATTATATTCAGCTTCACTAATCGACCGTTCTTGTGATCGGGCGACACCAACTCCCAACAAAAGAAAAAACAAAGTAATGAGATAAATGCGAGTTACTGTCATATTCGGCCTCCGCCCGACTATACCTTTTTCTATTTCAGCGAATCAAGATTATTCTCTAGCGTCCCGATCTGCTCTTCCAATTCCACCGATCGTTCTCGAAGAGCTTCTACTTTCTCAGCCGGGGCGCGGTCGACGAAGTTCGCGTTTGAAAGCTGTCCGGCGAGACGGGATCTTTCTTCAGCGAGTTTTGCGATCTGATTATTCAACCGCTCGCGCTCTTTATCAAAATCGATCAGGCCTTCGAGCGGGACAGCGATGCGGGCATCGTTTGTGACAGCTTTGGCGGATGCCCGAGGAACGTCAAGGTCATCCGCGATGATCAGAGCGCCGGCTTTTGTAAGTTTTAATATTTGAGCTTCATTAGCACTGAAAACC
>JBGTCS010000302.1:0-17098 GCA_041748715.1 Pyrinomonadaceae bacterium
CAAAGGACAAGAGGTCGAGGTCCAGGTCCTGGGCGTTGATACCGTCGAAAAGCGTATCAGCCTTGGCATGCGTCAGTTCCAGGATAATCCGTGGGAAACGGTGGACATCAAGTACCCGATCGGTGCCAAGATCATCGGCCGCGTTCGCAATCTGACCGACTTTGGTGCTTTTGTCGAACTCGAAGAAGGTATCGACGGCCTCGTACATGTTTCCGATATTTCGTGGGCTAAGAAGATCAAGCATCCCAAAGACGTACTGAAGAAAGATCAGGAAGTTGAGGCAATTGTCACCAGTATCGACAAACGCGGCCAGAGACTTTCGCTTTCAATGAAAGACCTCACGCCGAGTGCCTGGGAAGGTTTTGTCGCGACGCACCGTCCCGGTGATGTCGTCAAGGGCAAGGTTTCGCGATTTACCAATTTTGGTGTATTTGTCGAATTGGGCGAGGGGCTCGAAGGACTTTGCCATATATCTGAACTCTCAGACGAACGAGTGGAGAATGCCGAATCGGTAGCCACGCTTGGTCAGGAGATGGATTTCAAGATCCTTAGAATTGAGCCGGCGGATCAGAAAATTGGACTTTCGCATCGAGCGGTTGGTAAAGAAGATGAGCCGATCGTCGATACCAAAATGTATTCGACCGAGGCTAAGGGCGGCATGGCATCGCTTGGAGAACTCTCCAAATTAAGGTTTGGAGCGGATGCGGAAAGCGAGGCTCCGGTCCCGGAAGATCCTGAAGAGAAGAAAAAGGCAAAACAGGCTGCGAAGAAGATCAAGGCTGAGGAATTTGCCGCCAAGGAAGCCGAGGCAGCCGCTGCCGCCGCAAAAGCTGCCGAGCTAGGCGAATCGTCGGAAACGGAAGAACAGGAATCGGCGGCGGAAGCCGTCTCGACCTCTGACGAAACCGAGACCGTTTCGGAAACAGAAGAAACGCCTGGCGACACCGAGCTGGCGGCTGACGAAGAAACACCGAAGGCTGAGGAAGTAAAGGAATCGGAGACAACGGACGCTGGTACCGAATCTGTCACGGAAACTGTCCCTGAAGCCGAAACGGAGGCTGACGCTAAAGCGGCGACCGAAACTGAAGCAGACCCCGAAGCTAAAACAGAGCCCGATGCTCCGGCTGAGGCAACGGCGGAAACTGAAACCGAAGTAAAAGCGGAAGATGCTCCAGCCGTGGAAGCTAAAGACGAGACAGAACCTGCCGCCGAAACAACTGACGAGTCGTCGGAGGCCAAAACGGAAGAGACCGCGACGGACGAACCTGTCGCCGAAGAGTCCGAAACTAAAACGGCGTAATTATCGGCAACGCGAATTTTTCAAGGGTTATACCGGGAAATTGTTTCTGGAGATATTAAACGAAATGACAAAAGCTGATCTAGTTGAAAAAGTTGCCAAAGAAGCCGATATGACCAAAAAGGATGCCGAACAACTGGTCGAAATTATTTTTGACAGCATTACCGGCACTCTGAACAGGGGCGAAAAGATCGAATTGCGTGGCTTTGGCAGTTTTAGGGTACGCGAGCGAAATGCCCGAAAAGGGCGTAATCCGAAAACCGGCGAAGCGGTTGATATTCCAGCTAAGCGTGTCGCCTATTTTAAACCCGGCAAAGAACTTAAAGAATTAATTAACCAAGATTAATTGTGGACGTTTTATGGAGTCCATGGCGATACGACTATATAACCGGCAGCGGTTCGACCAGATCAGATTGCTGCGTATTCTGTGACATTATAAAAAACTCGGCAAGCGATGAGGAAAATTTTATCCTCAAGCGGGCCGAGTTTAGTTTTGTGATCCTCAATATCTACCCGTACACTTCAGGACATTTGATGGTGGTGCCATACGATCATCTGGCTACGCTTTCAGCCTCTCAAAAACAGATCTCAGATGAGATCATGGACCTGACAAAAGCCGCGGAAGGGGCGATCTCGACTGTCTATTCCCCAGATGGGATCAATCTCGGCATGAATCTCGGCAAGGCGGCCGGTGCCGGTGTCGATGCCCATCTGCATATGCATGTTTTGCCAAGGTGGATGGGCGACGTCAACTTTATGACTGCGATCGGCCAGACGAGGACCATACCCGAAACTCTTACGACAACCTATGAGCGACTTAAACCACAATTCTAGTCAATTGCCGATTCGATCTTTGGAACGACAACATAAGCCGCGAGGAGATTTACAAATATCAATCCCGTGCTAAAGATCGGCAACAGAAATGTAAAATAGGCCATCGTGGCGAACAAAACGCCGAAAACCGCAAGGTTTATTCCGATGATTCCTTTCATAACTGACGGTTCGGTATGCCTAAACAGTAGATAGCCATTAATGACCGCCGCAAAAATACAGAGTAGTGCAAATCCGGAGCTAAACGCTGTGATGATATTGAAATAGGTCGGTGAAAATCCGGCTCCTGCGTTAATTTTGTGCGTCGTCAAAAGAGTCAGTATCTCGCGTTCGGTTTCATTTGCGGGGGCAAATGTCATGAAAAGAAACAGTAAAAATGACAATCCGGCTACCACTTGAAAAATGGTCGCGGCCGAAAACCAAAAGGTATACTGTTTTAGCATTACGAAATTGAGCCTCCGCTGAGATTTGTAATCGGAAGTTTATTATTTCAGGCGAGCGGCGGTGGCTCAAGCACGATGGACAGGTTTTAGGGCGGCTTATTGTTAACCGCCACGATTACTTGCCCGTCTTGGCATTTACCTTAACCGGTTCGTGCGTGCGATCCAGAGCTTCGTCTTCGATTTCGCCGCCTTTGCTGATAGGGATGTCAGCCGGATTTGAATATTTCATCAGACCTCGCTCCTCGCTATCGTTTTCCGAGGTTGGAAATTTGAATTGGCCGGAGTTCGGCGGAACGTAGCCCGGGTAATCGACGCGTGTGTGATAGATGGCGACCAGCGATTTGATAATTGACTCGCGAATTTTAGTGAGTTCGCGAAGCGTCAGGTCACAATCGTCGAGTTGATCGTCCTGGAGAATGGCATCGATGATCTTAGTGACGATGAATCGAATATTCTCAAGCGTTGGCTCAGCAAGCGATCTTGCTGCGGCTTCGCATGAATCCGCTATCATCATGATCGCCGCCTCTTTGAATTGGGGTTTCGGACCCGGATAGCGAAAGTCGTTTTCGGAAATTTCGTCCTCGTCGCGAGCCTCGGCCTGGGCTTTTTTTAGAAAATAATGCAGAGTCCGGGTTCCGTGGTGCTGCGGAATAAAATCAATTATCCTCGCCGGCAGACCCATTTCCTTTGCCAGTTTCACACCGTAGGTTACATGGCTAATGATGATCTTGGCACTTTGCGTGGGCTTAAGCCGGTCATGCGGGTTCTTGTTCGACTGATTTTCTACAAAATGCTCGGGTGCCGCCGTTTTGCCAATATCGTGGTAAAGAGCACCGATACGGGCCAGCAGGGCGTTGCCGCCAACGGCCCGGCACGCCTCCTCTGACAGCTGGCCGACGGCGTGGGAATGCTGGTTAGTGCCTGGGGCTCTCATCGCGAGCTCGCCGAGGACGGGCAGATCTGCATTCGACAATTCAAGCAGTTTTACATCGGTGAGGATACCGAACAAATTTTCACACAGGGGCAAAAGCGAAGCCGTAATTGCAGCGGTCATCACACCGCTCGCCAACCCGCAGGCAATGGCAAGCAAAATTGTATTCAAAATTATCGGCTGTTGGGTGTATGCAATGAGAGCTAACGACAGCACTGCGGCCGCGGCCCCGACTAACCCGCCCGCCATCGTGACGGTCTGGCGGCTGCGGTAGCGGCCGATGCCGTAAACCGCGACGGCCGAAACGAGAAACGCGAATATCGCAAATTCGAAGCCACGCGGAGCCAGAAATCCCGCTATCAACGAACTTAAAACCCCGGTAAATAATGCGGTTGGACGATCAGCGACCAAATTCATCAAAAGACTGGCCGTCGCAAACGGAACCGCGAATGACCACAACATCGGGTCGCTGAGCGGCGCCTTAATGTTCTGAATCGCGGTAAATTCGGCAAGCCGAAAAAATACGGCCATGAGAGCAGTCTGAATAACGACAACAAAACCTAGCAGGGCAAAGGTTTTCATCGGGGACAGTGCAAGGCGCGGAACGATGCCGCGATGCTGGACAAATTTCCACGCCAGCCAAAACAGTCCGGTGATGAGAACGAGGATCCCGAAAAAGCGATTTATCTGACGGGACGAAGACGCGTAGTTTCGAAGGGCCGTGATTTTTGACAACATCGGCTGCGTGATGATGTCGCCTTCGTCGGCGATCTTTTGCCCGCGTTTGAGCGAAATCGTTCGCACTTCTATATTCTCGGCCGCCGCCCGACGCGCGGATTCGGTTCTGACACTATCGTAGTAAACGCTCGGCTCGACCAGTATTTCGGTGGCCGTATAAAATGCGTCGAGCTCTTTTTGAGACAGACTCTTGATGTTCGATAGTCGATTTTTTAGATTTTCCCTTGCTTGCGAAAGCGGTATCCAACTGGTCTCGGGCATTGAGACCGTCGATTGCTGATTTGGCTTTGTCCGGTCAAATACTAATACATCGCTGCGAAAATATTGTTTATCGGCGTCGTCGTATATATAGCCTTCGGCGCTTTCCTTGAGAGCGCTTTTGACCGTGTCGAGTTCGTTACGGCTAAAGGTACGCCCCGCCAGCGTCTTTCCGACCTCGGGGCCGCCGGCACCTGTCCAGTGGGTTTCCGTTTTTAGATCCGAATTAGAAATTTTTGTATTTATCGAATCCGTCCCATGGCGTTCAAGCTTTTCCCAAGACGAAATAAATCGCTGAACGCCCTGTTCGGCTTTGTTCGATTCGTATCTAAAGATAGGTTTTACCGCTTCTTTTGCTTCGAGCCGTAATCTATCGGTTTCTTCGGAATCGGCGAAAAACACATCTGCCGGAACGATTATGCTTTCGCGTGCGATATCGCCCTCTTTATAAATCGGCTCGCCCGTCGCTCGCCATACGGGGTTATGGATGAGGAATGTGGTTATTAAACAAAATAGCGCGAACCCGAACCAAAACCGGTGTTCCGTCGACAGACTCTTAAAAGGCTCTGCGATTTTCGCAATCACCTTTTCCCGCAATATCGTGGCGGGCGATTTCATGTCTTTTATACGCTTATTCATTTTTCAAAAATATATCGCAATTTCGGCTGCGGCTTTTTAGCCGTTTGCCGCCGCTTCAGCTCCTGACAGGTCAAATGTCCCCATTTGCCTGGCGATCGCGTCAACCATCGGCCGAAGAGTTTCACGGTGGATAGCTGAAATTGACACGCATTGGGCATCTGTGTCAAGCGAGACCTGGCGTGTAAGGTTGTCGATTGCTTCAGGCTCGACAAGATCGGACTTGTTCAAAACGAGCAATTGCGGTATCTCGTTAAACTCCAGATCGGCGATAATCTTGCCAACCGATGCTATCTGCTGCAAGACCTGCGGGTGCGAGGCGTCGGCCACATGAACCAGCAAATCGCTGTCCGAGATCTCTTCGAGCGTTGAACGAAATGCCGACACCAGGGCCTCGGGCAGATCGCGGATAAATCCCACGGTGTCGTTAATAATAACCTCCTGATCATAGGGCAGCCGCAGCCGTCGCGATGTCGGATCGAGAGTCGCAAACATCTTTTTCTCAGCGAAGACATCGCTTTGAGTCAAACTATTTAGGAGCGTAGACTTTCCTGCATTTGTATAACCGACCAATGAAATTATCGGCAAATGTTTCTGAACGCGGGTCTTCCGGCGTTCCTGACGTTGCCGACCGAGATTATCGACTTGTTTTTCTAGTTGGGCGATGCGATCACGGACACGACGGCGGTCGGTTTCGAGCTTTGTCTCACCGGGCCCGCGACCACCAATTCCCCCGGCTAGCCGCGAAAATGCGGAGTTTTGACCGATCACGAGACGCGGGAGCAAATATTTTAATTGAGCGAGTTCAACCTGAAGCTTACCTTCCCTGCTCTGCGCCCGTTGGGCAAAAATATCGAGGATCAATTGCGGGCGATCGATAACTTTTAACTCGGTCGCATCCGAAAGCGAACGAACCTGTGCCGGCGACAGCTCTGTGTCAAAAACCAGGATGTCCGCCCCCAAACGCATCGAACGGATCAGCAGGTCGTCAAGCTTACCTTTGCCCAGCACCGTTTTTGGATCGATCCGCGGCCGTCGTTGCGTGATCGTATCCAGGACGACCACATCCGCCGACATCGCAAGTTCCTTTAATTCAGCCAGCGACTCTTCTGAATCTTCGACATCGCCTGTCGTCACGCCGACCAGGATCGCCCGGTCGCGCCCAGTCTGCCGGGTGCGAGCCGTCAGTCGAATGCGGGCCATTTCGTCCTCAAGCGAATTTATCAGCGCGAGAAAATCTGTATCTAGAGCTGACGGAATATTTGGTTCGAGGAACTCGTATGGCAGCGATTGAGCTTCAACTTCAAGACTTTCTGCGGTCGTGGGAACAAGATGGGCCGAATATACCAATCCGGGCAGCCCATTCGACCGCTCGACCTGGATTATGGACATCAGATCTAGCCGCAGAAGCGCAAGATCCGTCAGGTCGTCCTGTGTCAGCTTTTCGCCGAGAAGATGTGTGTGAACGCACCGAAGCCCGCGAAAACGGTCTTCAGATACACGGGCCCGACCAAAATCCGGCAGCTCGATCTGTTTGGCGGTGCCGACCATGACGTAGTCGATCTTTCCTTTGCGATCGATCAACACACCAATCTGGCGACCCGTCTCATGCGAGATCTCGCTCATCTGCCGGGCAAGCTCGGGCGAAACAATCGTATCCGCCGAAACCCGCCGCGTGCCTAATTTTTCGATGCGACGAAGCTGATTATGTTTTAAACCGCGAGTAAAACCGTGAACAATATTGATGGCTCTAAAATCCTCCGTGGAACTCACATTATAGCAAATTTCGCTACACGACCCGGACATGAGGAGTTGGGAGTTTTATTGTGCTCATATTACAATTCAATAATGCATGCACAGACGCGGCGTCAGCGTGAGGTTCTCGACCTCATCGCCCGCTATATCGACACCCACGGATACCGTCCGTCATATCAGGTGATCGCACGCCATCTTGGCCTGCGGTCCCGGGCCGGAATTGCGCGCATCGTTCATGATCTGGAATCGCAGGGATTGCTTACACGACGTCGCGAGGAAGGGCATTTTTATCTCGACATGAATGGCGGCGACGAGACAATTCCGATCCATTGGCTCGAAATTCCTGTCAACGCGGCGGCTCGAAGCACGTGGCAAGACGGCCCGATCTGGCTTCCTAAATTTATGATCGGCGATTATGAACCCGAATCGCTCAGGGCCTATTTGGTCACCGATGACTCGATGGCCACCGATAATATTTGTGAGGATGATGTGGCACTCGTCGAATTTCGCGATTATGCCCGCGATGGCCAGACCGTCGTCGCGGTGCTAAACAAAACGCAGACGATCTTAAGAAAATACTATCGGTCGGGTTCCGAGGTAGAACTTTGTTCGGGCAAAGATGGCGACGGCGAATCTCTAAAATTCGCCGCCGACCGTGTCGAACTCGCCGGTGTCTATCGCGGCCTGATTCGACCAGCGGTGTGAATCATGCATGGACCGCAGATTCGCGGGAATCCGAAAATTTACCGCCCCGTGGCCGTCGATGAATAACACTGAAGACCAGCAAATTAAAAAAATGCATGCCGCCTAGAACTAGCAGAACGAGGCCAATCTTCCACGAGAGGGCTTCGATTGCAGTTCGGACATTGTCGATTTGGTAGCCGATCTTGAGCGCCAGACTGATGTAGCCGAGGTTGATTAGATAAAATCCAACGACCAAAAGGTGATTGACCGAGTCGGCAAGGCTCTCGTCGCCGTCAAAAACCTCGACCAGAAAAACGAGTCCGTTTTTATAAAGCGTACGTGCGACCCAGACGGTTAAAAAAACGCTGACGGCGACATATCCCGCGTATGAAATAACAACGATATCCATTTCTTTCCCTCCTAAAATCAATTTCCACTTCATTTGAAATACAAACAGCGTGCCGAACCCAGTCACTGCACAAACACGGCGGCCCACTCACGGATCGGTTTGCAAAATGCGGAGAAAGGAAATTTCTTTCGCAATTTGCCAACGATTTTCTGGTGCGGACTACTAGCGAGCGGAGGGGTATTCCGTGTCGCCCCAATTTGCCCTCGTGCGCCTTTTTGGGCATACTTTTTCTTTAACAGGATTTATACATTGTGAGCAAAAAACCAACACCTAACGCTAGTTATAGCCTTACTCTTCGCGTCAGAATTCAAAATCAACCCGGAAAACTTGGTGAGATCACAACCGCGATCGGAAAAGCCGGCGGCGATATCGAGGGAATCGATATTGTCAGCGTTGGCAAGGACTTTCTGATCCGGGATATTACCGTCAATGCCGCCAGCGAATCGCACGATCAGGAGATCGTCGAATCGGTCAAAGATATCGATGGCGTCGAAGTCGTAAATATCTCAGACCGGACATTTTTGATGCACCTCGGCGGCAAGATCGAAGTCACGTCAAAGATGCAGCTCAAAACCCGGTCGGATCTCTCGATGGCCTATACGCCCGGTGTCGCCCGGGTCTGCGAAGCTATCCATAAAGATCCCGAGAAAGCATTTAACCTGACCATCAAGAAAAATACCGTGGCGGTCGTATCCGACGGAACTGCCGTTTTAGGTTTGGGCGACATTGGGCCGGCCGCTGCGATGCCGGTGATGGAAGGAAAATGTCAGTTGTTTAAGGAATTTGGCGGCGTCGACGCATTCCCAATTTGTCTAAATACAAAGGACCCGCACGAGATCGTGCAGACGATCAAAAATATTTCGGTCGCGTTCGGCGGTATCAACCTCGAAGACATCTCGGCTCCGCGGTGCTTTGAGATCGAGGAAAGGCTCAAGGAAGAACTCGATATTCCGGTTTTTCATGACGACCAGCATGGAACGGCGGTCGTCGTGCTCGCCGCTTTGATCAACGCTCTTAAGATCGTCGGCAAGAATATGGAGGACATTAAACTCGTCGTCAATGGCATCGGCGCGGCCGGCGTTGCGTGTTCAAAAATCGTGATGGCGGCAGGTGTTAAGAACATTATCGGCTGCGATACGACGGGGGCGATCTATGACGGCCGCAAGGAAAATATGAACTGGGTCAAGGATTGGTACGCCCGCAACACCAATCCAAATATCGAAAAAGGTACGATCCACGATGTTATCAAGGGAGCAGACGTTTTCTTTGGCCTGTCAGCACCCGGCGTGATCGACGAGAACGATCTCAAAAACATGGCAGCAGATCCGATCGTTTTTGCGATGGCCAATCCGACGCCCGAGATCATGCCTGAGGACGCTGCGGGCCTCGTGGCTGTGATGGCAACCGGCCGGTCGGATTATCCCAACCAGATCAATAACGTTCTCTGCTTTCCCGGTATATTTCGAGGAGCCCTGAATTGCCGAGCCTCTCGGATCAACGAAGAGATGAAACTGGCGGCCGCGACTGCGATCGCCGAGATCATCGGCTCCGACGAACTGCATCCAGATTATATAATTCCATCCGTTTTTGATCGCCGCGTCGGTGAGGCGGTCGCCGCTAAAGTCGAAGAAGCCGCGTACGATTCGGGCGTCGCCCGGCGGCAGCGGTCGACCTCCGATTCGGAGTTCTGATCATGGAAACACGCGCGATTTGGTTTAGGATCGTGATTACACTCGGGCGTCGTTAGCAGAATGCAGGGAACAACACGGAACTATTACAATTGGCTGCAGTCTAGTCTGCTAACATAGAACTTGTGACTGCCAAAATAAAAGCAAAACTTGCCGTACTCTCGATCGAGGAACTAGCAAATACGATCACACACGGCTTTGGCCTGTTTCTGAGCGTGATCGGATTTGTTGTATTGGTTGTGCTCGCCGGGCTTCGCGGTGACCGCTGGTCGATCCTGGGCTGTTTCGTTTACGGATCGTCACTCGTTATTCTGTACGCGGCATCGACTTTCTATCACAGTTCGACTTCGCCGAGACTGAAAAAAAATTTACAAGTAGTTGATCATTGCTGCATTTACCTGCTGATCGCGGGCAGCTACACGCCGTTTGGAATTGTCATCGCAGTTGACCCGTTTGGCCGCATGTTACTTTCCGGAATCTGGGCGTTTGCGATTATCGGCATCATTGTAAAACTCGTGATTCGCGACCGGTTTCCAGTGATCAATGTGATTTCATATTTGATAATGGGCTGGCTCGGAGTCTTTGCCATCCAGCCGTTATTTCTTGCTCTTGGGATGGGGCCGGTGCTCCTCGCCGTAGCGGGCGGCCTCGCGTATTCGCTCGGTGTCGTATTTTTCCCGTGGAAAAGCATAAAGCACCACCACGCTATCTTTCACATCTTCATACTTGCCGGAAGTATTATTCACTACGCTGCGGTTGTCCTCTACGTCGTTCCCCACGCAGTAAGTTTTTGAGATCGGCACCGATGGGGCTAAATGCCCCGCAGATGAAACTTTCATTGCCCCTTTCTGCCCCGTTTTCCAGTCTCAGGCGGAAAGCCCGACCAATAACGATAAGTTAATACTAATCAGCGTTTTGCTGGACGAAACTGCCATATAGCTCGAAATATGCCGCTGTAGCATCTATGGAGCGTCTATTGCTTTGCAACTAGTGCAGGACGAGTTTGTCTACGACCGACGAAGCGGATAACCCCAACATCAGACCTAACCCATCGGATATTCAATATGTTTGTAAAAAGAAAGAGCTTGGCGACATGCACTGCGATTTTAGCGCTTTTCCTATTCACTCGCTCCCAGATAGCTCAGGACATAAAGACGGACATGCCGAATCAAAAGCCCGATGAAACAATCTTACTCAAGGAACCGAAAGTAAAACCACTCTGGAGTGCCCCCTGGAACACCGGCCATCCTTTCGTGCGCAGTTCGAACGGTTTCAAAGCGCATCTCAACGGATATATACAGCTTGATGTGCACGGCCATGGTGCGAAGTCCCAAGATGAGAACCGATTTGCGTTCCGGCGGGCCCGTATCGGAGTGGATGGAACAATTTATCGGGACCTCGATTTTAAGATCCAGGCAGACTTTTCGGATTTGAAAAATGTTTCTTTACGGGATGCGTACCTCAGATACCGAGTTCGCGACGAGTTTCAACTGTGGTTTGGCCAACTAAAAGAACCCTGGGGCCAGGAAGAGCTTCACGGGGATTCGGCCCTCGAATTTGTTGAACGCTCGATGGTAAATAATCTCACCCCCTTTCGCAGCCTTGGCATTATCCTCTCCGGCTCGGCTAAGAAGGGTATTTTCGAATACCAATTGGGAGCATTCAGCGGCAATCGAAAACTTTCGCGTGAAACAGGCCTGCCGCCGGAAGGCGCCGTCCGACTGAGTTTTTCGCCCTGGAAACCCAGCCAGGCATATTGGAGTAAAGGAATCTCGTTCGGTGCAGCATACGCTCAGAGTCATCCCACCAATGGCCAGAGCGTTCGCGGGCGTTCGGCCAGCCGCAGTACTATTTTTTTCAGACCTGCCGCAATTAACGGGAAAGCTATCCGTACCAATGCTGAGCTGAGCTGGCTCGCGGGGCCTGCTTCGTTTCGGGCCGAATACGACCAGACAAATCAATCTCGAACCGGTTTAGGGCCGGGCGGCACCAATTTACCCGGCGTAGTTGCCAAAGGTTACATGGCTCAATTTACTTATCTACTTACAGGCGAAACAAAACCAGATTCAAAGACCGTAAAGCCGAAAAATAACTTTCTGGAAAAAGCCGAGAACGGCCGCAGAGGTTTCGGGGCTTGGGAACTGAAACTGCGCTACGACAATCTGAAGATCAACGATTCCACCGAGAAATCCAATGGAGCTCAATCAATTTATTTCGGCGCCAACTGGTATCTGAATCCGCACGTTCGCTATCTGTTGGATTTCGGTTTTGAGCAAATCGATGACCGGATGCAAACGAACCAATTGGTCCAAGGCAACTCATTTGTAATGTTGAGCCGCATTCAGTTTGCATTCTAAGAACTTTTATCTCGGCAAGGAAAACAAGACACTATATGAAAAAGCACAACAAAAACAAAGAGCGAAAGACAATGCAACGTCTTGGGGTTTTGCTGTGCTTCTTTGCAGCAAACTTCTTTTTCGCCCCATCTCCGGTTTTAGCCATTGGCAATGAATCAGGCGCGATTAGTGGAAATGTACACGACCACACCGGGGCCATTATTACCCGCGCTCAGATTGAGCTGCTCGACTCAGGAATGAGCCGGCTTTACCGGGCGGAAACCGATGACGACGGAAGGTTCGCATTCGAAAATTTAAAGGCAAGAGACTATATCGTCCGAATCGGAAAAACCGGTTTTAAGGAAGCCACACGCACCGTAAGTATTTTGTCGAACGAGAAGATATCGGTCGATGTCGGCCTTGAGATTGAGGGATTGTCCGATTCGGTCACCGTGACACCGGCGCGGGGCGAAGTGCAGCAAGTGTTCGACACACCGGAAAGCGTCAGCATCGCCACCGGCGAAGAACTCTCGCGCCGGGCCTTTCTCATTCTACCGCAGGCATTAAAAGAGGAAACGGGTATTCATCTTCAACAGACGACAACCAGCCAGGGGTCGATTTTCATTCGCGGATTGAGCGGGCAACAGGTTGTCAGTCTTATTGACGGAGTGCGCTTCAACAATTCCACCATGCGTCCCGGCGCCAATCAATATACGGCTTTTATAGACCCGGCTTTCGCTGGACGGGTCGAGATCGTGCGCGGGTCAAACTCTTCGCAATACGGCTCTGATTCGCTCGGCGGCACAGTCAATATCATGACGAGACCGGTTAGCGAAATAACCGGCGGTTTCAAACTTAACGGCGACTTCAACACTTTTTTCGGCGGAGCCGACCTTTCCACCGGCGGCGGTTTGCGATTAAGCGGCGGCGAGCGCGACTGGGGATTTGCCGCCGGCGTGACGGCGCGACGCATGGGAGATCTGCGAACCGGCGGCGGAATCGATTCGCATTCGGTCGTCACGCGGCTGTTCGGGCTTTCCTCAAAAATACTCGGTGACCGTTTGCAAGACTCGGGTTATAAGCAATACGGGGCGAACGCCAAATTCGTCTATAATCCCAGCAAGAATGACTCGCTGACCTTTGGTTATCTGCACGGAACTCAGAGAGGTGTGAGTCGTTACGACCAACTAAACGGTGGAGCGGGAAATCTTTTAAACACATTCGAACCACAGGTTCTCAATTTTTTTACAGCCCGCTACGACCGTATCGGATTCGGCTTTCTCGATTCACTCTCGACGACGTTTTCTTTTAATGGACAGCGTGACGATCGCCGTTATCAAAACATAAATAATTCCGCTTTCGGATTACGATCGAAAATCACCGACGAATATAACCGCACCAATGCCTTCGGCTATCAAATACAGGCGGCAACTCACATCGGCGGCAGAAGCTCAGTTGTTTTCGGCGGCGAATTTTACGACGAATTCATCGCTTCGCGACGTAACGAGGCGAGTTTCAGCACGGCGACCGGCGACTACACTAATATCGCCAATGTACGGGCGAGATTTCCCAACGGTGCGCGGTACCGGACGCTCGGCTTATTCGCTCAGAACATCGTCAATATTATCCCGCAAAAGCTGACCGGAAGTTTTGGAATCCGTTACAGCCGGTTCAGTTACAGCCAGTCGCCCGACGCAAATCCGCTTTATGCGAATGGCACGCCAACTGTATCCGAATTTAGGACGAGTCTCGACGATGTGACTTTTAACACGGGGCTGGTTTATTCGGTAAATGAGCATTTGAATTTGACAGGGAATTTCAGCCGCGGCTTTCGGGCCCCGAACGTCAATGACCTGGCGTCGATCGGAATATCGGGCATCGGTTTTGAAATAACCGCCGATGAAGGAGTTCGCCTAGCCGGCTTTACGGCCGATTTCGACCCGAATCATCCCGAAAATACCATAACGAAATTGATACATAAACTCCGACCGGAAAGAAATTACAGCTATGAGTTTGGTGCAAAATTTCGTTCTTCGCGTACGACTGGGACCATCGTGGCATTTAACTCGGATCTAATAGATTTGATCGAACGACGAACAATTCTGTTGCCGCCGGGCGCTACTGGACGGCTTGTCGGCGGACAGCCGATTGTCCGACAGGACGCGACGGGGGCGGTTTTTACCTCGCTGTCAAATTCGCCGGTGTTTGTCCGTACGAACGCTCACCATATCAGGATGCGAGGCGTCGAAGCATCAGTCTCGCTTAAGCTCACCCGGGAACTTTCCTTCACCACCAACGCTTCTTACGTGCGCGGCACGGATTTAGAAACGGATCTGCCGCCCGCGCTCGAAAACGGGATTCCGCCAATGACCGGATTTGTGAGTCTCAAATGGGAACCGGCGGGCAAAAGATTTTGGCTCGAATCGTATTCAAATTTTGCCGCACCGCAAAACCGTCTTTCAGATAACGATTTTAAGCAGGCCCGCATCGGAGGCATTCGGACGCGGGGAGATATTATCAACTTCTTTAACAACGGGGCCGTAGCCCGGGGCCTCGTTCGCAATGGAATCCTGCTCGCCACGGGAGAAACCGTCGAGCAGGTATATTTGCGAGTTCTCGGTCCCGACCCGAATGCAAAAACACCTCTATACATGAAGAATCCCGGCTTTGCGACGTTTAATCTGCGCGGCGGTTATCGTCTCGGAGAAAATTCGACCGTAACGCTTTTACTCGAAAATATTCTAGACAAAAACTACCGGACGATGGGTTCGGGCATTGACGCGGCCGGTATCAACGCGGTCGTTCGTTGGTCCGTGAAATTCTAACCTTCCATGAAAATAAGTAAGAAATTAACTTTAGCGTTTGTATTGGTTGCTATGATGGTCGGGATCGCCGGCCTATTCAGCGTGTCCGCAATCGAGCGCGTAATCAACTTTTACCAGGGCGACGAGAAACATTTCGAAGACATAATATCAGCGTCAACCGAGGCCTTGAGCTACGCAAAAAGGGCCGAAGGTCATTTGATCATGTTCCTGGCCTTGCGCGACCCGGCCGACCGGGAAAAGTTTTTTCAGCGGCACGAGTCGCTTGATCAACAAATCCGGATTCTGGACGAGATCGTGTTAAATCCAAATGCCCGAGAGCTCTTGAATGAAATCCGGCCAAAAGCTGCGGAACTTCTGCTAGTTGGAAACGAACTGCTAAAAGCGTACGACGATGACATTGTAAAAAACGGAAAATTCGACCTCGCTACTTATCTAGACCAAATACAAAGGTTGAATAGCGCGGGATCCACGATTCGGTCTAAGGGAGTCGAATTATCGTTGCTTGAATCAGACCTAGCAGAACAAGTAAAAATCGCCGGCACGATAAAGGCCAAGGTAATTCAGCACAACATTTTGATCACGACCGCGGCGGCATTTTTGATTGCCATCGTCTTTGGATATTTTTTCTCCCGGTCGATAGCCAAACCACTAACCCGGCTTCGAGCTGCGACCGTGGAAATCGGTAATGGAAATTTTGATAACAAAATAGAAATCAACTCAAAAGACGAAACCGGCGATTTGGCGCGTGCCTTCAATCTAATGATTGATAACTTGAGTAGTTCCAATTTAGAAATAGTTTCCGCCAGGAACTTTACAGAAAACATACTCGGGTCGATGGCAGACGTTTTGATTGTCGTCGACCTTGAGGGAATTATCACCCGAGTCAATCGGGCGACGCGAGTTCTGACTGGATACAGTGAAGGAGAACTGGTTAACCAGCCCTTTTCTATTATTAGTGACGACAACGACGTTTTTACCGAGGCCAAATTCTTGGAAATAAAGGAAAAAGGCTTTATAAATGGCATCGAAAAAAATCTGCGCACGAAGGACGGCAAATCGATTCCGATCTCGCTGTCGGTGTCGGTAATGCGGGACCCAGAAGGCAATGCCTTTGCTTTTGTCTGTATAGCGCAGGACATCAGCCAACGCAAAAGGGCGGAAGCGGAGCGGGAAGTCATTTCCGAAATAATTCAAGGCATAACTTCAACAGCTAACCTGGATGAATTACTCCAACGGATCCACCAATCCCTTGGAAAGGTGCTTTATGCCGAAAATTGCTACGTTGCCCTTGTTGATCCAAAAACCGAATTGCTTACAATGCAATTCTTTGTCGATAAACACGACCCAACTCCGCCGACATTTAAAATGGGTGGATTGACGGGCTATGTTTTTAAAACGGGTAAGCCAATGCTTCTACCTGAGGAAACCATCCGTGAGCTTAGTGAGAAGGGCGACATTGCAGTCATAGGGACAAACCCGGCGATATGGCTAGGGGTACCGCTCAGGACGCCTGACGGGATCATTGGCGTGCTCGTATTGCAGCACTATGACGATGCCACGGCTTACGATCCGCAGGACGTCGGGTTTTTGGACTCGGTCGGTGATCAGATCGCCTTGGCGATACAACGCAAGCGGGTTGAGGAAACACTGCAAATTTCAGAAGAACAACATCGCCTTTTATTTGAATCGAATCCGCAGCCGGTACTTGTTTACGATCTTGAAACGCTGGCTTTTCTTGCAGTTAATGAGGCCGCTATCCGCCATTACGGCTATTCGTCGGAAGAATTCCTAAGCGAGATCATGGCAAAAGACATACGGCCTCCGGCAGATATTCCTGAGTTTATCAATAGAGTCTCCCATGTGACGGCCGTAACCGATCTATTCTTAGTACCGGGCAGGCATAAAAAAAAGGACGGCACGATCATGGATGTCGAGATCACATCGCATGTAATAGTTTTCGCAGGCAGGCGCGCCGAGATCGTCATCGTCAACGATGTTACCGAGCGTCGGCGTTTACAAGTGGAATCGGAGATCATTTCCGAAGTAATACAGGGCGTTACAACAACCGCGAATCTGGAGGAATTACTTCAACTAATCCACCGGTCGATCGGACGGATACTTTATGCCGAAAATTTCTACGTTGCTCTTTACGATGCAAAAACTGATCTGCTGAGCGTGCCGTTCTGCATCGATAAATACGACGAGCCTGCCGCTCCGGCAAAATTGGGAACCGGGCTTACGGCCTATGTTCTTAGAAAGGGTCAGCC
>JBGTCS010000303.1:0-4969 GCA_041748715.1 Pyrinomonadaceae bacterium
CGTGATCAATATCCCTTAAGAAATAGACTTTTGATGTTTGCAAAGAGCCGGGCAATGCCCGGCCTTTGATTTTTATGGTGCCGAAGGCTAAACTCTTACTTTCAAATCGGGTCCAACTCTTATGAAAATTCACGAATATCAAGGTAAAGCTATCCTTAAAGAATATGGCGTTCCGGTGCCGCAGGGAATAGTTGCACGAACGGCGGAAGAGGCCGAAGCAGCGGCTCGCGAACTCGGGACTGACGTGGTTGTTGTCAAAGCTCAGATCCATGCCGGTGGACGCGGCAAAGGCGGCGGCGTCAAACTTGCCAAATCACCTGAAGAAGCAAAACAGATCGCGTCCGAGATTCTCGGAATGCAGCTTGTTACACATCAGACTGGTCCCGATGGCCAGGAAGTCAAAACCATTTTGATCGAAGAAGGTCTGCCGATTGACCGTGAATTTTACCTCGGCATCACACTCGACCGCGTAACGGGCCGAAATGTTTTTATGGCGTCGTCAGAAGGCGGCATGGATATCGAAAAGGTCGCCGAAGAAACGCCGCACCTTATCTTGAAAGAAACCATAGATCCGGCCGTTGGGCTTCGTGGTTTTCAGGCCCGCAAGCTCGCTTTTGGTCTTGGCATTCCAAACGAACTTATAAACCAAGCGGCAAAGTTCATGATCTCGCTTTACAACGCCTACGAAGGCATCGACGCATCGCTGGTCGAGATCAATCCGTTTCTGCTTACCAAAGACAGCCGTTTGATCGCCCTTGACGCCAAGGTTACGTTTGATGACAACGCAATGTTTCGGCATAAGGATTTCGCCGATCTTCGCGATCTGGCCGAAGAGGAACCGCTAGAGATCGAGGCTTCGAAATACGACCTAAACTATATCAAGCTCGACGGCAACATCGGCTGTATGGTCAACGGAGCCGGTCTGGCGATGGCGACGATGGACATCATCAAACTCGCCGGCGGCGAACCTGCAAACTTTCTCGATGTCGGCGGAGGTGCTTCACAGGAACGCGTCGAACAGGCATTCAAAATTCTGCTCGCCGACGAGAACGTTAAAGCCGTGTTGATTAACATCTTCGGCGGCATCGTTCGCTGTGACATGGTCGCCAGCGGCGTTGTTGCAGCTTATCGAAATCTGGGAATGTCGATCCCGATCGTCGCCCGCCTCGAAGGCACCAACGTCGAAGAAGGCCGCCGCGTCCTCGCCGAATCGGGCATCAACATTCAAACTGCCAAAGGCATGGCCGACGCGGCCGAAATGGTTGTGGCTGCCGCAGCTTGATTAAATTTTAATAGAATTCACACACAGGGGCTGTCGGAAAGGGTAATTCCCAGGCGTCCCTGAAAGGGACAAATTCAATAGCGGCGGGTATAGCGAGTTTTGCGAGCGACACCCGCCGTTGTTTTCATTTTGTGACCTGACGCTGTAAGCGTCATATGTATCAACGATTTAATTCGACTCCTTCAGAGTCGGAGAGCCTCCTGGCAAACCAACGTGGGGTTTCGCTTTTGCTCCACCCCACGCTATTTAATTTTTCGTTTTCAGCGAATTACAAGGACCTTTCAGACATCCTCTTTCTCGCCCTTCGGAAAAGCAACCAAACTTCCCGCTCGTCTCATCTCTTAAGTTAAGTTTTACTCAGACTCTCGATAAAAAGGAAAAAAGACAATGAAGAAAATAATAGTTCTCCTGATGGTATTGGTGTGTCCGCTGACTGGGTTTATGCAAACGAGCCGTAGTAAACGAGTTGCGACGCCGGTAGTGGCTCGTTCGGTGGCCGAGCCGGCTAATCAGCTTCCGATCCGACGTGTCATCTTGTATTCGAACGGCGTGGCGTACATTGAACGCCGCGGGTTTGTTTCGGGAAATGCCGAGGTCAATCTGTCATTCAAACAGTCGCAGGTCGATGACGTTCTAAAATCCATGGTCGTCCTCGATCTCGGCCAGGGCAAGATCGGTGCGGTCAGTTACAATTCATCGGCACCGGCTTCGGCTCGAACGGCGGAAATCCCTTTCAATGTATCCCAGGAATCCGAAACAGGGACGGAATCTGGAGGCCTCGCAAATGTTCTCGCACAACTCCAGGGTGCAAAGGTGCTCGTTACTGCTGGCAAGGGTACGACCACGGGAGCAATACTCACCGTAGAAAAAAAGAAGACGGCAACAAAAGAGAACAAATCGGAACTACCTCAATATGCTTACTCACTAGTCATCGCATCCGAGACCGGAGAACTATCTAGTTTTGATCTGGCGGATATTCGAAGCGTCAAACTGCTTGAGGAAAATACCAGAAATGACATCAACGAGTTTGCCAACGCGACGGCATCCACCCGCCGACGCGACGCAAAGACCATTTCGGTCACATCTACGGGCGCCGGCCAGCGCGAGATGGTCGTCAGCTATATTGTCGCCGCACCGATTTGGAAAACAACCTATCGCGTAGTGCTTGACAGCGAAGGCAAACCATTTTTCCAGGGGTGGGCGATAGTTGATAACGTAAGCGACGAAAGCTGGACGAATGTGCAGCTTTCGCTGATCTCGGGCTCGCCGGTCTCTTTTATACAAAACCTGCAAAAACCGCTTTATCGATACCGGCCGATAATTCCGATTCCGCAAGATCTCAATCTAAAGCCTCAGATCTATGATCCCGAAAATGAAGTCGGAAATGGCTCGGGAAATGGTGATGGGATCGGCGATGGCAACGGATACGGCTCCGGCTCGGGTCTCACCGTCAACTCAACGTCCTCGGCCATTTCCACTGGGTTATTCGAAAGCGCCAATAACAGCTTTATCGTGTCGTCGGGTTTTGCCGGAACCGGCATAAGCGACGCGATACTTTCCGAAAGATCGGGCGTCGATACCGCAGCCAGCGGTAAAGAGATCGGTGACCTCTTTGAGTACCGAATAGAACAGCCAGTCACCGTCGAGCGAAATCGTTCGGCTCTCATACCAATTATCCAAACAAAAATGGATGGCGAACGCGTGTCAATTTTTCGCGAAACCGTGACAGCAGAAAGTGACGATGATGAGGATGAAACCCAAGCCGTTAGACGTGCAAATCCACGTCCCATGAGCGGTTTGCTTCTCAAAAATATTACAACGATGACATTTGAGGGCGGCTCGATGACGGTTATGGACCGCGACGCATTTGCCGGCGAAGCATTGATGGAGCGGCTCAAACCCAAAGAGCAGCGTCTGATATCGTTTGCACTCGATCTAGGCACCCTGATCCGTGTCGAAACAAAAGAGGATCGCGAGCCAGCCAAGCTGGTCAAGGTAGTCGATGGCGTTTTCCAGGTGCATTATTTCCGCACTGACAAAAAGATCTATCGCGTCTCAAACCAGACCGAACATCCGAGAACACTTTATATCGAACATCCGGTAAGAAAAGACTATATTTTGTCGGACAGCTCGGAAAAGCCCGATTACACAACGGCGAGATTTTACCGATTTCGAGTCGAGCTCAAGCCATTCGAAAACCGCGATGTAACCATTGCCGAAAATCTGGGAATGATGGACAAATATGCTCTAACTGCTTTGTCGCCCCTGGACCTCAGTCTTTTTGTCGACCGGCGACTGATCGACAGTTCGACACAGACGAAAATGTCCAAACTGATAGATCTGCGTATGAAAATTAACGATCTTAACGAAAAACTCCAAAAAGCCGATAGCGAGGTCGAAGAGATAACCAAAGATCAGGAACGCTTTCGCGAAAATATCGAGGTACTAACTAAAACCACCGAAGCAAAACAACTGATCGTTCGATATATCGCAAAAGCCAACGAACAGGAATCGCGGATCGAGCAGATCGTAAAGGAGAAACAGGCTATGTCGGCCGAAAAAGGGCAATTGGAACGCGAGCTTGCGATCGAGATCAAAAATTTTGAGATTAAATAGCGGTGAAAGGAATCTAGCCTGAAACTGGCGAGCAAACTGGGCTCGCCATCTTTTGATCGATAATCGGGAACAATGTAAATATTGCAATTTACAGGGTTTTCCGGCAGAGTAAGTTTATGAAATTCGAGCGAATTACAATCGATCCCAAACGGATGAACGGGCAGCCATGTATTCGCCAACTTCGACTTACGGTACGCCGTGTGGTCGAGGCTGTCGCCACATATCCCGACCGCAGTGAACTCCGGCGTGAGTACCCCGAACTTGAAGCAGAAGACATCCGCGAGGCTCTCGCTTATGCAGCAGCAAACCTCGACGACCGTGTAATTGAACTCGCTTTGACCAAATGAAGCTGCTTCTTGACCAGGGAACCCCACGCTCGGCCGCACGTATTCTTCGGAATGCCGGTTTTGACGTGTTACACACTGGCGACATTGGTCTTGCCGAGGCGTCTGACTCCGAAATTTTTCTCAAGGCAAATCTCGAAGATAGAGTCGTAATAACACTCGATGCCGATTTTCACGCTCTCCTCGCATTATCGCAAGCTCAAAAGCCATCGGTGATACGAATTCGCATTGAAGGGTTGCGGGCGGAGGAATTCAGCCATTTGCTCCAGTACGTCATAAGCGAATGCGAGGATGATCTAAATACCGGAGCCATGATTTCTGTCAATCAATTTCAGATTCGCGTTCGTCGCCTGCCAGCGTCTTAAATCGTTATACCTTAACGTAAATTTTCTTCCGATACAGCAGCCCCATCAAAAACAGCCAAAACAAAATAAAACTGATCGCGAAAAATAGTGAGGCATCGACTGGTTGAGCGACGCTCAGAAAAATATTTTCATAGATCCATTTTTGAACGGCGATCGGTTGGCCGTCCTCTCCGGCAACCTTGTAGGCTCCGATCATCCGGGCGAAAATGCCCGAAAAAACAAAAAGGGCGAGGGCGTTGACACCAAAGATGACAAACGGTTTCGCCCATTTTTGATAAACCTTGATATCGATCAGCCAGTAGCAGCCTGCAAGAGTCAAAAGTGCCAGCCCGGTGGTCGCCAAAACATACGAACTTGTCCAC
>JBGTCS010000304.1:0-6814 GCA_041748715.1 Pyrinomonadaceae bacterium
AGTTGAGGAAACCCGAAAGTGGGCCCAGCTTTCGCGTGCGGTCTACGACCGGACGATGCAGAGCTTTGGCACCGACGGCTATTTTTACGAAAGCTTTCATTATTTTGGTTTTGCGTTCCGATGGGCGATCCGATATTTCGACGTTCACAAACAGGTAACGGGCGAAGATCTTTACATCCCGATGAAGTCCAAGCTCGCCGGGATGAAATACTTTGCGATGCATTCGATTTTGCCCGATGGCGAGAACGTTTTTGATTTTGCCGATGTCGGCGATGGATCGCTCAATCGCAACGGAACAAGCAAACGTGAAAGTCTCTATGGTGAATATGACATTCTCCATCGTTTGGCCGCTGTTTACCGGGATCCGGAGGCTCAGGCGATCGGCGATTTTATTTTGAATGATACAAAACTCGGAACTCGCGAACCGATGTGGGCCTTTATCAATCGCGACAGCGGCGTAAATCCGGCTTCGCTTTCGCAGGTGCCGCTTTATCATCATTTTGAGGATAACGACACAATATTTTGGCGTTCTGATTGGACGAAAAAAGCTACGGCCTTTGCGTTTAGATCCGCGCCACCAGAAGGCCACCATGCTGCAAAACTGGCCTCACAAATTCCCGATTGGCGGCAGAATACGGGGCATGCTCACCCTGATGCCAACTCTTTCATTATCTGGGCTAACGGCAGATATCTGACCGGCGACACCGGCTATCTCGGCATCAAGCAGACCGACGACCATAATACGATTCTTGTCAACGGCCGCGGGCAGGAAGCCGAGGGCGTTTACGAAATGTTTAAGGCAGTGCCCAACCAAAGGCTCGACAAGGTCCGGATAGCGGAATCATGGGCTAGTCCTCAGTTTTTCTACGCTCGCGGCGAGGCGGCGAACGGTTATTTTCCAGCTCTAGGTTTAAGAAAGTTTGACCGGCATTTCCTTTACGTCGCTCCGGACTATTTTCTCGTTTGGGACGAACTAGAAACCAAAGAGCCGTCAAAATTCACATTTATGCTTAACGCTGACCGAGAGATCACGTTGGCGGGAACGTCAGCCGATCTTGTTAACGGGGAAGCGGCTTTGCGCGTCGTGCGATTTTCGCCTTCGGAGGCTCATTCCGAGGTTGTGCCGCAGAACGTACAAGCCCGGGGTTTGCCGGGAAGTGTCGATAAAGGCGAATCGGAACAGCGCGGTGTTCAACTGCGAACTACAAATCTGTCACCGACGGCTAAGACCGAATTCTTACATTTATTACAGGTCACAAACTTAAAAACCGGGACGCCACGAATAAGTTTTGGCGATCAAACGGAACCCTTTTTCTCGGTCGTCCTGGCAAATGGGGATCGGGACAACGTGTGTTTAAACTCGGCAAATTGCAGTTCGGTTTCGGACGCAAGGCGGCTGATCGTTCGACAGTCAAAAGATAAAAAAATAAACCGGCTGATGTGGCAAAATGCGACCCGAATAAATTCGGGAACCGTCACCGTAATGGAATCTTCGAGATCCGTTTCGGGTTCGATCAGGCTTTTACAAAATGGAAAACTTTCGGGTTATATAAGTTCCGAAACCGGGGCGCAGCTTAGATTGGTCTTGCCCATAGTTCCGAATAAGCTTTTCGTAAATGGCGTTGCCGTAAAATTCGAGAAAAACGGGACGCTAGTCTCAATGTTAATAGCACCCGGCCAGAATCTTGTGGAGATCGAATAGCAGCACATTTAGCGGACTAATCCAGAGTAAATTTATGGCGACAATTTCAAATCAGATCACACCAGTGGACGAAGGCTTCAAAATTCCGGGCCTTCGCTGGATCATTGTCGGCCTCGTCTTTTTTGCCACGCTGATCAATTATATTGATCGGCTCACCATTTCGGTTCTCGCTCCGCTGATCACAAAAGAACTCAATCTTACAAACACAGAATTTGGCGGCATTGCCACGTGGTTTTTGTTTGCATACACGATCAGCCAGAGTCTTTCAGGGAAACTCTATGATCGTATCGGCATAAAAAAAGGGTTCACGGTTTCGATCATCGTTTGGTCTCTCGCTGCTATGGCACATGCTTTTGCGGTGGGAATTCGGAGCTTAAGTGCATTTCGTTTCATCCTTGGCCTCGGCGAAGCAGGTAATTGGCCGGGAGCGGCGAAAACCGTCGCTGTTTGGTTTCCGGCTCGTCAGCGTGCTTTTGGAATGGCGATCTTTAACAGCGGGGCGGCCATCGGCTCGATTGTTGCACCGCCGATCATCGTTGGGCTGACAGCTTATTTTGGCCATTGGCAGCAGACATTTATCGTAACCGGAGCACTCGGCTTTGTTTGGCTTGCTGTTTGGTGGTTTGTTTACGACACACCCGAAAATCATAAATGGCTGACAGCCGCGGAATTGCGGTTGATAAAAGAAGACGAGATCGAGGACGTAGTGGACCCGGAAGCAATAAAGGCTCCGGAAAAACCAATCGGTTGGTTCGAACTCCTTCGATTTCGCCAGACGTGGGCGATCGTGCTGGCCCGGTTTTTAGTTGATCCGGTCTGGTGGCTCTATATCACCTGGCTTCCGCTTTATTTGAGTCAGGTTCATGGATTTGATCTCAAGCAGATTGGGCTGTTTGCGTGGGTTCCATACGTTGCGGCTGACGCCGGAAGCCTTTTTGGCGGGTGGCTTTCGGGCTATTTGATCGGACGGGGATGGACTGTAAATGCCGCCCGCAAGGTAGTTATTATTTTCGCAGCCGCGCTTATGCCAGCCGGTATTCTCGCCGCCTTTACAACTGATGCAATGACGGCTTTGGCATTGATCGGCGTAGTTTTATTTGGCTTTCAGGTTTGGATAAATAATGTTCAGACGCTGCCGAGCGATTTTTTCCCGTCTCGCGCCGTCGGCTCGGTTGCCGGACTTGGCGGGACCGGTGCCGGCATCGGCTCGATGATATTCATATTTACGACCGGTTGGGTCGTCGATCATTTTTCTTATACACCGATCTTGATAACGGCCGGAATTTTAGCACCGGTCGGCACGCTTGTATTAGTTTTGCTGGCGGGCGAGATCAAAAAAGTATCACTTCAAAATACACAGGAGACAACATAAAAATATGCACAATTTCTTTGATTTTAAAGGAAAAGTTGTCCTAGTAACCGGTGCCTCAAGCGGCATCGGTCGGGCGACCGCCGAGCTTTTCGGCAAAATGGGAGCGTCGGTTGCTCTCACTTATCACAATAATCGCAGCGGCGCTGAAGAAGCTGTCGGAGTAATTTCTGCCGGCGAAAGCATCAACGCTGCCTCAGTCAACGGGGCCGCGGTCGGTATCGCAGTGGCTCGGGCGATGGCCCTGGAGGTTGACGTCCGCCACAACGACGAAATTACAAAAATGGTCCGCGATGTCGAAGAGGCTTATGGCTCGATCGATATTCTCGTCAACAATGCCGGTTCGCTTGTTGAACGGCTTCGAACGTTAGAACTAACCGAGGAGCGTTGGGATGAGGTTATGAATTTGAATGCAAAGAGCGCATTTTTTGCTGCTCAGGCGGTGATTCCCAAAATGCTTGCAAACGGAGGCGGATCGATCATCAATGTAACTTCGATAGCCGGACGAAACGGAGGAGCTCCGGGCTCGATCCACTATTCGTCGGGCAAAGCAGCTTTGCTGACCATGACCAAGGGACTGGCCAAAGAATTTGCAACGCAGGGGATTCGTGTTAACGCTGTATCGCCGGGCGTTATCGATACTCCGTATCACGAAACATTTACGGCTCCTGAGGTAATGCAGAATCTTTGCAACACGATACCAATGGGGCGTGCCGGTCGGCCTGCAGAGGTTGCGAGCGTGATCGCGTTTTTGGCGTCTGATGCGGCAAGTTATTTATGCGGTGAGACCATCGAGATCAACGGCGGTCTGCTGATGGATTAGGACAGAATATTAAAGGAGAAAAGAAATGAAAAGGATTCTAACAAATGCATTTTGTACGGTTCTAGGTATTTTGTTCCTAGTTATTATTAGTCAGGGGCAAGCGTTTAAGGCAACGCTCGTTGGACAGATCACGGATCAAAATGGAGCGGTTGTTGCCGCGGCCACAGTTACCATTACGGAACAGTCAACCAATAAAAAACAAACAGTGGTATCAAGTGATGACGGGAATTATGTGATACCTCAGCTAGATCCCGGTAGTTATTCGATCAAGATCGAAGCGGCAAATTTCAAAACAAGCGTGAAAAACGATTTGATCTTAGAAACCGGTCAGAGCGCTCGTCTGAATATCTCGCTCGACGCCGGGAGTATCTCCGAAGAAGTCACTGTCAGTTCCGAACCCGCCGTGATCAACACTGAAACCTCATCTAAAGGCGAAGTGATAACGCCGAAACAGGTTCAGGACTTGCCTCTGAACGGACGCGACTTTACGAGCCTGGCCCTGCTCGTGCCCGGTGTATATCCGCGTCCCGCCGACGACGACCAGGGCGAAGGCCTTGCAACCGCCGGCACCCGGACCGACGCGTCAAATTTTATTCTCGACGGCGTCGTCAATAAATCGGATCGAAATGGTTCGGTTGGCGTAAATACGTCAATTGACTCAATACGTGAATTCAAGGTCGAAACATCGAGCTATACGGCAGAATTTGGCCGCTCGGCCGGTGCCCAGGTAAATGTTGTTTCCAAATCGGGCTCGAATCGATACAGCGGATCAGTGTTTGATTACGTGCGAAATAATGCGTTTGACGCAAATAACTTTTTTACGGCTCCGGGGGCGGATAAAACGCTGCGCCGTAACCAGTTTGGAGCGACGCTCGGCGGCCCGATGCCGTTTTTAAATTTTGGCGAAGGCGGCCCCGTTTTCACAAAAGGCAAGGATCGAACATTTTTCTTCCTATCGTACGAAGGTACCAGACAGAAACGATCTGAATCCGCAGTTTCGACTGCACCAAGAGCGAGCTGGCTAACCGGCGATTTTCGCGACATATTAGGTGCTGGAAATGATCTGATCCTCGGTACGGCGGACGACGTTGCGAACTCAAATCAGATCCGCTGCATAACATCGACCGGAACAAAGGTTGTTTGCCCCACGCCAAATGTTATTCCCACCACAAATACTGTGGTTGGAACGACCACTGTACTCGGCATAAATCCGATTTCGTCACAGATATTAAAGCGGCTTCCGTCCGCAAATATAATCACACCGCAAAATCCATTCGGATATGCAGCGACCGTTTTAGGTGAATCCGATCGCAATCAGACTTTGTTCAAATTTGATCATAAGATCAATGACAGAAACAGCGCCTCATTTAGAACATCAAGGCAATGGACCGAAGGGTTTGATCCTTTTCCGTCCAATCGCAACTTTTATCCAACCTTTGGAAGAAATACGAATCAGAATAACCGGAACGACGCGTTTAGCGACACGCATATTTTTTCCTCGCGGGTGATCAACGAAGCCCGATTTGGGATCTTTAATCAGCACAATCAAACTCTCGGCGAGAACAGCGATCAGGATTACATCGCGCTGTTTGGGATTCCCGGACTGCCCACGGCCAGCCTGCCCGAACTTCAGGGATTTCCGGCGATCCGAATCGACGGTTTTTCAGAATTTGGCGATCGGCCAAATGATCCATTTGCTTACCGACTGCAGAATTTACAATTTTACGACGCCCTAAACGCGATCGTCGGCAATCACAGCTTAAAATTCGGCGTGGATATTATTCGTTCGAATTATAAAGAAGCCGATGTGAGGAATGTTCGCGGAGACTTTCGTTTCCGCGGCCGAAACACTAACACCGGAACCGGTACAAGCAGCGGATATCGCTCGTTTGCTGATTTCTTATATGGCCTTCCTGATTCGACACAGCGTCAGGTCGGTGCCGAACCTGCCGATCTTACAGGTTATCAGGTCGCATTTTTTATTCAGGACGACTGGCGAACAACAAACTGGCTGACGTTGAATTTTGGTCTAAGGTACGAACTACAGACTCCGCTTACTGAAGCGACGGGACGTCTTGGAAACTTTGTCCCTCAGTTTGGCACGACCCTTTTATCGGGTGACCCAAGGCTTCCCAAGGGGATGATCTTTACCGATAAAAATAACTGGGGTCCGAGGGGCGGATTCGCATTAAGACCGTTTGACGATAACAAGACCGTAATCCGAGGCGGAGCGGGGATCTATTTCTCGCTAGAGACTTTTAATCCGATCCGTCAGCAGTTGGCCAATACATTTCCGTTTCTACAGCGGGAAAGCTACAGCAGACTATCATCTAATCCTCTTTTATTGTCCTTCCAAAATCCGTTTCCGAACGGACAAGGTGGAATTCAGGGGCTGAATACTCCGTTTGGACTTCAGGTAGATTATAAAACGCCGGAGATCTATCAATACAACATGACGATTGAAAGAGAATTGGTTAAAGACCTTGCTCTTGAAGTTGGATATGTAGGATCTATCGGTCGAAATCTCGGTCAGCGGTACAACTTGAATGCACTGTATCCGACCGGAGCTGTAACCAGCGCAGTTGTTGGTGGAGTGACGGTCTTTACACCGGTCACCGCTAGACTGTTTCCTGCTTTTGGCGATATTCAATTTCAGGAACAGATTGCTAAATCTCATTATAATGGGCTGCAAACTTCGCTGAGACGTCGGGCTAAACATGGCCTGACGCTGTTACTTTCTTATAATTTTTCAAAATCGATCGACACGGCCTCGTCGACAAACAATTCGACAACCGGGACCCAGAAATTCCCGCAGGATGTCAGAAATCTGGCGGCTGAAAAGGCCCGGTCCGACTTTGACCGAACCCATCAGCTTACGGCGAGTTTTAACTATGAATTACCATTCGGCAAAAAGCGGCAG
>JBGTCS010000305.1:0-15712 GCA_041748715.1 Pyrinomonadaceae bacterium
TTATCGTCGATCGAGTTCGGGTCTAACTGACGCTCAATATACTTTTGCAAGCCGATTGTCCTAACCTGCGCAAGATCGCCGGGCCGTGAGCCAAAACCAAGACGGTTAAGGACATGCAGAATCCGTTGGTCATCGGACAGCGGTTTACCCGGGGATTTCCCGTCTGCCCGTAAAACCAAGGCGGGTGCAATAAGCGTAAATATCGCCGCGACGACGAGGAATTGAGTTATATATGATCGTTCTTTATTCATTAATTAGTTCTCCGAGCACCGCCCTGCTATCTATACGTTCTGCAAATTTAGACGCCGCCATTAGGCAAATGGGCGAATAAATATCTGTTTGTCCCGGCATATTACCCGCGAGGGCAAGACAACAGTCTAGATGGGCCTGACATCTAAAGAGTCGATATTTATTAGTTTTTGCGTTAAAATTACTCTTGCATCAAGGTATCAGAGGTATTTATGAAATCAATAAAGGACACGTCAATATTATTAATCGCTATTGTTCTCGGGGCCGCGTTAGCCGCATTTGCTCAGGATGAAACATTTAGCGACGCCAATGTCGATTACTCGTTTGGCCTGCCCGAACAGAAATGGAAAATGACCGTCAAACCCTCGGCAACCAGTCCAAATGTCGAATACGTTTACCGCGATCGATATGACGGCCATCTCGAGGTTCGAAAGATTTCTGTCGCAAAAGACGCAATCCTGACGGATGTTATACGTGACGAGGAGCTAAAGTTACAGTTTCGTCCCGGTTATGTTTCGGGAAAAGAAGAGAACTTTTCTGGCAAACTCAGGGGCTCGATATTTAATTTTGAATATGTCGCCGCGGGTCGAAGTATGAGCGGCCGATTTTACTTTCTAAAAGGTGCGGACACGACCGTTTATATTCTCAGGTTTACCGGCCAAAAAGACTCGCTTCGCTCGCTCCGCAATCAGACGGACTCGATCGCGAGAACGTTTGGCACTAATCTCTAACGCCTGGCGAGATCGCGATCTTTGCGGCGTTTGTAAAAATATAACCTTTGCTTTTTCCGAACTCGGCAGCGGCCCTAACACTCGATAAATCGAGTTTTTGGAGCCGCATTTTTTTGAGCTCTTCGGCTTCGATTGCCGTCACGACCCGGATATCAAACCTTTCCGCCTTTCCTAAAAGGCTCCAGGCCGTCTGGCCATTGACCTGATATTTTTCGCACAACATTTCGGCCAGTTTTTCACTGTTCGCGGCCTCAAACCATTTTAAGAAATCCTCGCGCCCGAGGCCGTCGGAACATTCAGCCAGAAAAATGATCGTCCCACCCTCGTTGCAAGCATGCGACGCGGCCTCAAGTGCCTTGTGCGACTGAATGAGATTTATGTCATACGGGTAACCGCCGGAGCTAACGACGACAAGATCGCGTTTTTCAGCGATCCCGACGGTGTGGGCTTTCCCATATGCTTTGCAGGCGGCGCGGTGCGACGACCGCCAATCACCGCAGAAAATTTCAACGGCCTCGCCCGTGTCATTTACAATTGTATTTATCGCAAAGGCCGGATTGATCTTTTCGACGACCTCAATAAACGCTTCATGCACTGCATTGCCATCCAATTGTCCTGTATCGACGCCGTCACGACGGGCTAGTGTTTTGCAATCGAATGCTAATTTGTGCGTTTCGGCGATGGTTCTCGACGAGCCAAGGCCCGGACAGATCAGCTTTCGCCCGCCCGTAAAACCGGCAAAATAGTGAAATGTCACCCCGCCGATCGTTATAACGTGGTGGTGCTCAAGCAACGCCCGATTTAATTCGATCGGGATCCCGCCCGACGTTTCGCCAAGACGGATCAACTGCATCAGATCGCGCGGATCATGATCGAGGGTCTTTATTCTCTGCGCAATGAAAGGCGTCAGAATCAGAGCTTTTTCCGTCTCGGTCACCTTCCGGTGAATGCCGGTTGCAAAGATTATGCGGATATCGTGGGCGGCTGTCCCGCCGGCGATCAATCGCCGAATAACGAGATTAATGATCTGCCCGCACGCGGTTTGTCTGGTTGCATCCGGCACCACGATCAGGACGCTCTCGCCGGGTGATATCAGCTCATCCAGCGGAGCCGAATCTATAGGTCGATCAAGCTTTTCGCCGATCTCTACATCTGAAAGAACTGACTTTTGAGCTGGTCCGCCGAGCACGTCAAAATGTTCCGCGTCATATTCAAACGGAATGGACCCGCGCCCGTATTTGAGATCTATTTGAGGCATGTCGCGGTCAATCCTGCTTCGGTGGTTCAAAACATTTTGAGCCGGTTTCGCATATATACACGGCCTCGGCTTCACGATCCATAGTCTCCATTTGAATCGTCAAATGATCGATGCCAAAACTTTTATGGAGCCGCTCGCGGACTTTGCCAAGCAGCTCGGTATGAAGCACGGCCGTGTCGTGATTTATATGGACCGAGAGCGCCACGATGCCAGACGATATCGTCCAAATATGCAGATCGTGGACACCGCTGACGCCTTCGGTCGCCAACAGAGTACCCTCGACCGCCGACAGATCAATATGGCTGGGCGTTCCCTCGAGTAGAACATTTACCGACTCCATGATCAGCCGCCACGAGCCAAAAATTATTATCAAACTGATCAGAACGCTGCACACCGGATCGGCCCAATACCAGCCGAATATCGAGATCAACGCACCGGCGACAATGGCCGTCACGGAACCAAGCAGATCGCCCATGACGTGAAGCCAGGCTCCGCGCATATTCAGATCGTGTTTATGATCCGAGTGAAGCAACTTTGCAGCAACGATATTGACCAACAGACCGCCGACGGCAATTACCGTTAGTCGCGCACCATCGATCTCGGGCGGCGACTGCCATCGCTGGATCGCTTCGTAAATCACCCAAATCGAGAGCAGCACGAGGGCGATCCCGTTTACAAACGCCGCCAGGATCTCGAGGCGATAAAAGCCAAAGGTTTTCTTGGCCGTTGCGGGCCGGGCACCGAACCAAATGGCACCGAGGGTCAGACTCAGAGCCGCCACATCGGTCAGCATATGCCCGGCGTCAGCGATCAGCGCCAGCGAATTTGTCAGCCAGCCGCCGATCCCCTCGACGAGCATGTAGACGAATGTTAAAACAAGTGCAAACTTTAGTCGCCCGGTCCGGCTGAATTTTGTTTCGATGTGATTGTGCTGATTAGCGATGACGGCCTCCGAGTTAATAGCGCCGCAGAACGCTGCCGTTACGCAGGGAAATGACAAAACCAGTCCGATTGCCCCGATCGTCGCTTATTTCGACCGCCGTCTCCAATGATGGTGACGAGATTTGCAGTTTAAATGTGCCGTCCGGGCCCGAGTTGGTTTCGCGGCCCTGCGATTTTACCGTCTTACCGGGGCCGGTCCGTCCGCTCAGCAGATAAACGTTGCCGCCGATGGGTTCGGACGTCCATTCCGAGGCGTCGATCACAGAATTGCCGCCGCCGCGCACGATCATAAATTTCCAGGCATCGTTCCAATTCGTTTTCTGGCCCGAACGCCCGGTCGATTTTAGGCGCCAATAATAAGTTCCCGGCGAAAGTGCTGCCAGACGAAATTCGCGGGCCGTCATTCCGTTCCGATCAACCATTATCGAATCGGATGCGAATGTCGGCGACCTCGATACCTGAAGATAATAGTTTGCGGCCGGATTACCCTCGGCATCCTGCCAACTAAATGTCATGCTGACACCGCCGCCCGAATCGACGACCTGGGCCGAATTCCCCGGCGAGACCGGTCGCGGCGGGGCAAGCAGTTGTTCACGGGCTGACAATTTTCCACCGTCGACCGAGGCAAACTCCCCTTCGTTGATAGTTGTTTTCTCGCCGCCGATCGTCGTTTCGACACCGCCGCGGCTGATACGTATCTCACCGCCATTTGTCGCCGAATCGGCGTTAAAGCTCGCGTCGGTGTGTGATAGCAGCCGGTTTTCGGAATCGGCGACCTCAACAACGTTGTTAGTGTCTTGCCCTTGCTCGTCGGTTTTGACGTTTAGCTGGCCGTCATCAAGCAGAACCCGAACGTTCTTTCCGCCAAAAATAGTTGTGTTACCTCTGATCGTGATAGCACTGTCTGGCCGCAACTGATATCGGGATCCGTCGATCATCAGGATCAATGCCCGCCCGTCATTTAGTGTTTGAATAATATCCCCGACCGCGGCAAACGTTTCTTTGGTCACCACAATCGTTTCGCGGGTGGCGGCCCGCGTTATCCTGACCTCGCCCTCAAATGAGATTATGCGGGCAGAATCTTTTGGATAATCAACATTCTCCTCGGGAATAAACCAGTTGTTTCGCGACGCCCACCAGACACCGCCGCCCACCACGCCGGTCACGAGAACGATCGCGATCAGAGTGTAGATGGTACTCTTGCGGATATTCCACCAATCGACGTAATATTTGCGGTATCTGTTTTCGTCCATCGGAGCGGCTAACTAGTTGTCCTCGGAACCAACCTCCTCATCTACTGGGAATATCATTGACGCAATAATCGACAGAGCAATTGCACCCGCAACCGTGGCCAAGGAAATGTTAATGACCATCTGTTCGAATTCATGATTTAAATAACGCTGGATGAATTCGCGAAACGGCGAGTTGTCTTCGCCTAGAATCATAATGACCCCTGAGGCCAGCAAGGGCAGCAACATTTTTACGCCTATAAAGCTTAAAACAAACGCCAATCCGTATTTTAAATAATGAAAACGGTTAGCCAGGTCAGCCAAAAGAAAAAAGAACGTCCGTAACCCAAGGATCGCAAAAATATTAGATGTATAAACCAGAAATCGGTCGGTCGTAATACCAAAAATCGCGGGGATCGAATCTACAGCGAAAACGAGATCGGTAAATTCAACAACGATCAAGACCAGTAACAAAAGGGTGCCGGTTCGAACGCCGTCAACAACAGTAAAAAACTTCTCACCGTCATACTCTTTGGAAATACGGACATACCGGGTCGTGAGTTTTACGATCGCACTCTCGTGCGGCTCAAAGTGATCTTCCGTATTTTGGAACATCTTCAAGCCTGTATAGAGAAGAAATGCTCCAAATATATAGATTATCCAGTGAAACCGCTCGACCAGTTCCGCACCGGCAAAGATCATAATCATTCGGAGCCCAAGTGCCCCCATGATTCCCCAAAACAATACTCTATGTTGAAACTGCTTTGGAACCTTAAAAAAGGTAAAAATCAACAAAAAGACAAATAAATTATCGACTGAAAGAGAAAGCTCGATGAGATAGCCGGTAAGAAAAAGCTTGGCGTGCTGGAGGCCGAACTGAAAATAAATAAAGATATTAAAAGCGATCGCAATCGAAACCCAAACTATGCTCCAAAGGATCGTCTCTTTTCGCGTTGGAGCATGTGATTTGCGATTTACAATGCCGATATCGACAAATAGCGCGGTCAGAACCACCCCGAAAAACAATAACCAAACCCATAACGGGTATTCAATCGCGTTCATAAATCTATTTATTGTGCCTAATTAGTCTGAATCAAGCTAACGATCCGCTGTAAACCCTCGGCGTCCGTCTCTGTAAAATTGTCCAATCTATCACTGTCCACATCCAAAACACCAAAAACCTCGCCGCTTTTGGCAAAAAACGGTACGACAATTTCGGACCTGGCCAAAGAGCTACATGCGATGTGGCCAGGAAAGTCATCGACATTTGGGACGATCACGGTCTCACGCATGGTATAGGCGTGTCCGCAGACACCCTTGTCAAAATCGATCCGCGTACATGCGAGCGGTCCCTGAAATGGGCCAAGTACAAGCTGATCTTCCTTTTTTAAGTAAAATCCGACCCAATAAAAACCAAAAACTTCTTTTAGGACCGCGACGATATTTGCTAGATTGGCGGTCACATCGCTCTCGCCGCCGACCAATGCTTCGATCTGCGGCAAGATCTCGTCATAGAGTTTCTTTCTGTCGGTTGTGTTTGAGAATGAAATGGATTCGGCCATGAAGGTTAAGTTTAGCTTGCCGGTGTCTTATGGCGCAATGATTCACACGGACGAAAAGGGTATACTTCCGTCGATGGAAGCCGCATTAAAGATATTTGCGATCGCTGTCGGAGGTGCGTTTGGCGCCGTCGCCCGATATCTGGTCAACGTCTCGCCGCTCTCCGGAATCTTTGATAAGTTCCCTTTGCCGACATTTGTGATCAATGTGGCGGGCTCGTTCCTGATCGGCTTTTGCATGATCTTGTTTGCCGATAAATATGTCGCTAATGAGAATCTACGAATGGCCGTGATTGTTGGGTTTCTCGGGGCATTCACCACATTTTCGACATTCGAACTCGAGATATTTGGATTGATGCGTGAGCGACAAATGCTGACCGCATTCCTTTACGTCGCTCTCAGCATCATGGCCGGTTTTGGAGCCGTCCTGGCCGGCGTTGCGTTAGGCCGCCGGATCTAAAAGCAATCTCGCCTCTGTAACTAACTTAACCGCCTCGGTTGGCGAATCTGCCGTCGCCGTCAAATGGCCCATCTTGCGACCCGCCCGCGGTTCCGTTTTTCCGTAAAGGTGAACTTTGGTGTTGGATCGTGTCAACGCCGACGCCCAGTTCGGCTCGCCTTTTTCCCATAGGTCACCAAGCAAATTGGCCATCGCCGCGGGACGATAAAATTCGGTCGAGCCAAGCGGCAGGCCACACACGGCCCTCATCTGCTGTTCAAATTGAGAGGTTACGCAAGCATCAAACGTCAGATGCCCCGAGTTATGCGGACGCGGCGCAAGCTCGTTAACGAGCAGCTTTTCATCCTTTGTTACAAAGAATTCAACGCACAGAGTCCCGACGTAATCCAACGTTTCCGCCAAGCTGCGGGCGATGTCAATCGCCTCAGAAAAAACCTGCGGTGAAACGATTGCCGGTGCAGAGGAAATATCTAGAATATGATGGGCGTGATCATTTTCGATAACACCGTAATGAGCGAAATTGCCCATCTGATCGCGGGAGCAGACGACCGAAACCTCTTTCTCAAATTCGACAAAAGCTTCGAGCACCGCGTCTTGGCCGTCCAATGCCTCGTATGCCGCATCCGCTTCGCCAACCGCGTTGATCTTTTGCTGTCCTTTGCCGTCGTATCCAAAACCGGCTGTTTTCAAAACCGCCGGCATCCCGATAAAATCCAGGGCGCGGAAAAGATCGTCGATCAATTTTACGTGTTTAAATGCAGCGACGGGAAAACCGTTGTCGGAAAGAAAGTTTTTCTCTCGCAATCGGTTCTGAGTTGTATGCAGTATCTCGCCCTTCGGAAATACATCGACAAAACGCGATGCAGTCTCGACCGCAGCCGACGGGACATTCTCAAATTCGAAGGTGATCACATCTACGCTCTTAGCAAATTCGCTTACAGCATCGAGATCTTCGTACTTTTCCGACGTCTCGACATCGGCCACCTGTCCAGTCGGCGTGTCGGTCTCAGGTGAGAACGTGTGAACCCGATAGCCCATCTTTCGGGCCTCAATAGCAAACATGCGGCCTAGCTGGCCGCTGCCGAAAACACCGATCGTTGAATTTGGAAGGATCGGTTTCATCTACGGGAGCAGTTTAACATGCGGATATTGAAGAATATCGGAATCAACAGTCACAAGAGGCACATCATAGACCCTGGCTGTCGCCACAATCAACTGATCAAACGGATCCTTATGAAAATTTCCTGGCAGTTCGGTAGATTCGACCGCGATGCTCGCTGTTAGCAGAAACAAAACGATTCCCGGAGAATTCAATGCTATTGCGAACCAGTCCTCGACCGGCATCGAAAAGTTGAGCCGTTTAAGTTCCACGGCTTTTGCAACCTCCCACAACGATATGGCGCATATTCCGATTTCGGCCGACTCGTGGCTGCGGATCAAATCTTGCCGATCCTTTGTTAGTCTTTTATCCCCTTGGACATTCCAAACCCAAATATGCGTATCGAGGATTATCATTCAAATGGCTTCCAATCCTCGGGATCAAGCAGGGGCGAAAACGGGTCTTCGAAGCTGTATGGCGTCCCGCGCAAAGGATAGGGATTATTGGGGTCAATTTTTTTTGCTTTTTCGAGTGTTATTGTGATCATCTCACCCGCTTCGAATGGAAGCTCGTCAATAACAATCGTCCCATTTGGCAATACAGGTTTTTGAATTTGAAGTAACTCCATTTTATTTGACCAGTTTGGATTTTAGCACTGTTTTAGTCTGCTTCGAAAGAAATGTGTGGACTTTTTACGCAGTTCGGGCCGCGAATTTGGAAGGATCGGGCTTATTCTACGAGAGGAGTTTGACGTGTTCGTAGTCGAGCATCTTCGAATCGTAAATAATTAGCGGGCAGTCGTACACTCTTGCCGTGGCAACTATTATGCGGTCAGCGGGATCCCTTCGCATATTAGACTCCCATCGAGCATAAATTACCCGGCCTTTCGCCGCTTCTCAAACTCGCCGCGTCGCCGTGTCTCGGCGGCGTCGGGGAGCGGGACGCCAAAGACGGCGAGAACCTCGTTGGCAAGTTCGCTGTTAATGATGAATTGAACGGTTTTGTGGGCCAGATCGTTTTCGGCCTCAAGCATGGCGGGTTCGGGCATGTTGCAAGTCCTCCCGAATTGGATTACATCAAAGCACGAGCGGCGGCGGCGTCAGAGAGCTTACCTTGCGATTCATATTTGTACTGGGCAGGGCTGAAGCGGATGGTCGCCGTGAAGTCCGCGCAGTCGGTGGTCAGAACTTGCCAATTAACCGGTTTCGTCGAACGGGTCCACAGTGATGGCGGCGGAAACCCCAGCGGGTTCGTTACAGCGGTCGCGAACTCGTCGAGTGATTGCCAGTCCAGTCCGCCGAAGACCATCTCGATACGGATAAGTTTGTTGTCCAGGAAATCGAGCGTAACAAGCGGCATATCGACGGGATCTCCTCGTTCATCCTCAGGCGTTATCCTGCCCGGATAATGAAAATCGTCCTCGTTGTGACTAGCCTCGAGTTGGCGATAGATGCGTTTTACCTCGACCGGACTCATCCCAAGGCGAAGTTTCCAGAATGGCAAAGCCGAGGCCGCAATATTTGCACGGACCGCTTGAGGAAGTGTTTGGAAAGGAACGATCGGAAGGCCTGAATGTCCTTTTGCGTTCTCTAACGGCTTCCTCAGTTCGCCTAGAAATCTCTGTCTCGAAATTAGGGATCGACAGCCCGATGACTGTCGGACGAGAGCTTGCGGTAAGTACGACATCAACGCATTTCAGGATCAAATCTTCATTCTTATCGCGCGTTCAGTGCTGTGCTGATGGGAGATTCAGAGTAGAGGCGATTGTGTCCGCGAACGGTATCGTCTCCTTACCGTTGTTATCTAAAACAATAATTTCAACTTGTTTGCCCTCTTCAAAAGGCAGATCATTTAGAATGACCCGGCCATTCGGTTGAACTGTGGCTTCGATTCGTATTGCTTCCATATCACTTCTCCAGTTCGGATTTTAGCACGGTTTCCGTCTGTTTGGAGCGAAAATCATGAAGCCTTTTCCTCAATTCCGGACGTGAGTTAGCAAGTATCGAAACTGCTAACAACGCCGCGTTCCGCGCACCAGCCGGGCCGATCGCAAGCGTTCCGACCGGGACACCGGCGGGCATTTGAGCGATCGAGAGCAGCGAATCGAGGCCATTCAGTGCTTTGCTTTCAACGGGAACACCGAGTACGGGCAAAACTGTCTGCGAAGCGCACATTCCTGGCAGATGAGCCGCTCCGCCGGCACCGGCGATGATGACCTCGATGCCGCGTTCCTCGGCGGACTTGGCAAATGAAAAAAGCAGGTCTGGCGTGCGGTGAGCGGAAACTATCTTACTTTCATGCGGCACGCCAAACTCTTCCAAAGTCTCCGACGCAACCTGCATTGTCGGCCAGTCGGATTTGCTGCCCATGATTATCGCGACCAGCGGTTTTTCGTTGTTTTTATTTACCATTTTGTTGTATCCAACAGTTTGATAAAGTTTCGTTTAATTTTGTAATTGATCCGCAAAGTAACCAAATAGCGTTCAAATTCGGATTCTTTGCCAAGTTGCAACATCAATCTTTTGACTTCTTTTATCCATTTCACAGCTTGGTCATAAGCTTGATTATTCGTTTCTTTGATTTTTGGTTCGATGCGATCCCGGTAAATTTTGAGTGCGTCCGCCGGATGTTCTTTTTCCCTGATTTTGGCGAGTTTGAGCCATAAATCTTCGCTACAACCACCATTACTTGCTTCTTGCCAAGCTTCTTCGAAGAGTTTTTCGTGCAGGAAAATCGTCACAATTAAGGAATTATCCGCCGGATAATAAAACAAACTGCTTGATTGTTTATTTTTCCTTTCGGCGATTTTTTGACGAATCAGATCCAAAGCCTTTTCTCGCCAAATTCGCCAAGTGCTTACTGGTTTTACTTTATCGGCGTGTTTTTTGAGGATGCCGTAATTTGAAAAATCAGAGTCGTTTTCAAACTGTTTCCAGATAATCTGCATTGCTTCATCGTGTCGTTTGCGACGATGATATTCGTTTGCCAGAAATTCGCCCAAACGCGAATCTAATCTTTCAGTTTTCGGAAAATCGCTGATGCCTTGCTCCGCCCATTCCAAAGCCTTATCGTATTGCTTGCGACTTTCATAAATCGAGGCAATTTCATAGAAACGATATTGGCTCGATAAATCCCGGCTTTTGATTTCCACAAGTTTTTCGATGTCGCCTTTGGAGTTGGCGAGCGATTCCATCATATGAGTTATACGATTACGATTTCCTTCAAATGAATGTCTGTCGCCTGCCTTAAGCGCCGGAAGTTTTTCCCATTCTGCTTCAGTCAACTTCTGATAAAGGGCCAGACCTTTTTTGCCCAAAACATCAGCATATTGGGTTGACGCATCATAGAAAACGTCGTAAGAATCCTCTAATTCCGATTCAAATAAACGCTGTGCCAATTTTTCTGCGTCGGGTTTTGCTTTCTCACAAGCCTTAAGATGTAATGTTTGTAATTCATCCAACACGCTACCCATTTCACCATCGGAATCATCAATATTTTCCATTGATTTTGAGGCGAGTTTTAATCCATATTCACATAAATCAACCACGGCTTCGGAGTGCGTTTCCAGCAATTCTGCAAGCTTGAAAATTACGCTTTCGATATTTCTTGTGTAATTGTAAGTTTCGTAATAATCAATAAAATCGTCAATCTCAATCGCTCTTTTCAACTCTTTCCGAAACGCCTGAAAATCTACGCCTTGAGGATTATTTCGTGCCACAATCAGCATTAAATCCCGGCGTAAATTGTCGTTTTCAAGAACTTCCTGCATCAGCATTTCAACTAATTCCGACTTTTCGCGTGTTTGCAGATACGCTTTAACATCGTCGATATTGGTTCGGCGCTTTTCAGTGTGAGATTTTTGCTTGATCTTATTTTTTCGCTTTGCAATCCACGCCAATCCAACAGCAACGCAATGTTTACAAAAATTTCCTTCATCGGCGTAAGGACAATTGCAATCGTAACCGAGTTCATTTTCATCCTCTACCCAAAGTTTGACTTTGTAATCGTGTGTGCCGCTAACTCTTGCGACAATCTTTCCATTGTATTCTTCCAAACTAAACACACATTCGGACTTGAAATAATCCTCTCCACGTTCAAACGAACGCCCGTCGGCATAATCTCGTAAAAATCGCGGGCTTAGAAAATTCAATTCAGACATAAACGATCAATTTCCTTTGTAGGCTGATGACCAACCGAAAAGCGAACGAAGTTTTTTCGATGGGTTGAAACGAAAAATCTGTGTCTATCTGTATTCATCTGCGGCCAATTTACTATGCCGAATAACCCCTTACACCGTCGAAGTTGTACAGGTTTTCAGTTTTCATAACGTCCAATCCGGCGGCTTCGAAACGCTGCAACGGTGAAATGAGATGCTCTTTTGTTACCGCGTTTCCTTCGTCCACCTAAGCGACGAAGCGACAACGCTAATGATGACTTCTATGCCGTTTCTTCGGCGGATTTGGCGAATTCAAACAACAGGTCGGGTGTCCGATGAGCCGAGACTATCTTGGTTTCGTGCGCAACGCCGAATTCGTCGAGCGTCTCCGACGCGATCTGCATCGTCGGCCAGTCGGATTTGCTGCCCATGATTATCGAAACGAGCGGATTATTAACTTTCTTCGTCATAAGGTTGGATCACAATCCCGCCGAAACGTGCTTCGTCCGCCCGGCATCTTATTCCGTCAATATAACATTCGTGGCTGTCGCGTTCCTCGCGCGTGTCACTGTAAATCGCAGCAAAACCGCCTGACACTGAAACGTTTGCAAAACTTAGCGAACGCCCGGTTTCATCCGCTGCCCGCGAGACACAATCGTAACAAACATAGTTTGGGTATCTTTCGGAATAGGTCACCGAAGATCGACAGATCGGACATTTTTGAACTTGGCTCATTTCTTTCTACAAAATTAAAAGAGATACGCGGTGAAAGCAAATTCCGTTGGTCCTTAAATGCCGTTAACCGCAATGGCGTCTCGGATGATCATCCAGTGGCTAGTTTTCTTTTACCAGTCATTGTAGAATGCAGGTGCCCCAAAACATCTGATTGCAAACCTAAGGGAATATGCAGTTTACTCAGGAACCGGTTTATATCCTTACCGTTCTGCTGCTTCTGATAGCAGCTTCGGAATGGCTGGCTCAAAAGCGATTTTTTAACCACGTCGGTTCGGTACTGATAATAATTATCGCCGCAGCGATCATCGCGAATATCGGTATCATTCCATCCTCGCTGAATGCCCCGCCGCTTTACGACGGTATTTTTCAGTACGCAGCCCCACTCGGGATTTTTTTCCTGCTGCTCGAGGTAAAGCTAAAGGATCTGAAATTCGCGGGAATTCCGATGATCGCGATGTTTCTGATCGGAGCGGCTGCGACGGCGATCGCCGCGATTGTCGGCTACAAGCTGCTTTCTCCGCAGAATTACATCGCCTCGGCAAATGCCGTCGCCGGAATGTACACCGGAACCTATACCGGCGGCAGCGCCAACCTGAACGCGGTCGCCCTCGCTTATGGCGTCAATAAAGACGGTGTGCTTTACGCCGCGATCAATGCGGTGGACAACATTCTCACCACGATCTGGATCATATTGACGCTCGCACTTCCAAAATTGTTAGGCAAGTATTTCCCACGCAAAAAAAGTATCCCGCCCCATCTCGAAGGGCTTTCCGACGAAGAGATCCGAACCCGGACAGCAAGCATAGAAAGCGGCATCAGCCTAACCGACATCGCCCTGCTGCTCGCCCTTGGCCTGGGCAGTATTTTCCTTTCAGCCCGTGTAGCGGAGGCTCTCTCGGGCCTACCATCAATCGTTGTCCTGACAACGCTGGCGCTCATATTGGCGCAGATTCCATTTGTCCAGAGGCTTCGCGGCGGACGAACGCTGGGTTATTTATTGATAATGCTATTTCTTGCCGTGATCGGCGCATACTGTGACATCGGTGCGCTGATGAGCGCCGGCGATGTCGCCGGAATGCTCTTGCTCTGGGTGACGATCATCGTTTTTGGGCACGGAGCTATCATTTTCCTGATCGGCGGCCTGCTGAAACAGGATTGGGACATCATCGCTGTCGCTTCAAACGCCAATGTCGGCGGCGCCACCTCGGCTCCCGTTTGCGCCGCCAGTATTGGCCGCCCCGATCTACAATTACCCGGATTGCTAGCGGGAACCGTCGGCACCGCCGTCGGAACCTATCTCGGCATCGCGGTCGCGGAGATTTTAAGATAATGCAACGCGAAAAACCTGGCTTCCCCCGAAGGGCAAATAGCGGCTATTTGCCGCGAAACGTGGAAAGACGTCTAGAGCCGCCTTGTAAGAAGCAAATCAAATCGTTAAACCCAAATTGCTCATTGGACAAAAAACAAACGAAGTTTGTGACATATTTGTAGCCCATATCGCAAGATATGGGTATTAATCGAAACATTTAGCAAGCCGCCCGAAACGGCGGCATAATTTATGTCGTTATACTTCTATTGTTTCAATATATCGTTCCCACGATTAGCATCGTGGGCTACAAGTATTTCGTCATTTTCAATGACTTCGATTTGATCAAATCGGGAATCAGATTAGATATTCTGTATGATGAAAATTGTAGCTGATTTTCTATTGCGTAATCCGGGTTAAATATTTTCCAAAGGTTCTTCGACGCAGATAATCCCAATTTTCTTATCTGTGTCTATCTGAGTTCATCTGTGGTTAATTTCTCTTTTTCTTCGGAGCGACAAACAGCCCGGCGGTGTATTTTTCGTAGAGTTCGAATAGAAAGACCATGCGGCCGGCTTCGGTGGTGAATGGCTGCGCTCGGTAGGCGAGATCGACGGCCTTGTCGAGTTCGTTATGGGCCTTAACCAACACCGGCGGCATCGTCAGCGGATCATAAAGATCAGCCAGCGAGCTATTTGGAAACTCAGAGCGCGCATCCAAAACCTTCTGCGCCTTTTCCTCGATAGTTTTGATCTGCTTTTCGGTCGGGTTCTCGGGCCACGGGAAGTTGTTGTAGACGATACTCGCAGAATACCTGTAATCGCTTTTTAGCCGACCGCATATATATTTCACCCAGGACATATGCATCAATGAAGTCAATATTCCGAAGTAATAAATGTCCGCGTCCGGCAACACATACAGTTGGTTTGAGGCAATTGTTTCGGAACTCAAAAACGCAATCGGTATATATTTCCTGTTTACCGACGATACTGTTGGAAAAGCCAAATAGTTTGTTTTTGGTTGTCGAATCTCGGCAAAAATTGCAGGGGTTTCCGAAAGCTTTTTTGTGTTCGCCCTGTTACTGCTGGAACGCCATTTTCTCACGGCTTCAATTCGTTGGGTGATTTTAGAGAACTGCCTTAATTCACTTGGTTCAGCATCGAGTAGCCACAAACAGTAACGACTTTCAGAACGTAATAATTCTCTACCGCCAATAAATGGTCTGATAAACTTCTGCGAGCCAGTTCCTTCTGAAATGATTTCATTTTTTTCACTCTCAGAAAGCGTGTAATATCCATCATCTAGTGCGAAACTTCCGTACACGATTTCAGGAACTCGACAAATTGGTCGTTTTCTATTTTCAACCGTCAAATCCTGACCTTCAACTAAGTAGGGATTGATATTCTTAGCTTTTATTTCGTGCGGTTCACCCTTTACGTGTTCATATTCAAAAATGCGTTTACTATTGCTTTGCAAATTTGCAAATCCAACAATTACGCAATGAACGGCAGCATTTCCTTTTGCCTCGTTTTTCCAGCTAAAAGTGCGATGCGCAAAGTGAATTTTTATGTTGTATTGGCTGAATAGCAATGTCCACAACAGGCCAACTTGTTCGCCCTGCGAGATTGAATTCGTCGAAACAAACGCAACTTTTATCTCCGTACCTTGGATAAATCGCGCAGCTTTCAGATACCATGCCGTAACGTAATCCAGAACACCGCTACCTTTTACACCCGCAAATAGCCGCTCCATATCTGCTTTTTGTTCCGGGTTTTGTTCCTTCTTACCAACAAACGGCGGATTGCCCAAAATATAGAGATTTCCAAAATCTCTTGTCCCTGAAAGGGACGGATGTAATAGAGTCGGGTGCAACCCGACGTTATCGGCAGCCCCCGATCCCGACCCTGAAAGGGTCGAATGATCTGCGACCAGTTCGTCCCCTTCAGGGACGGAGACATTCTCGGCGTCCACTCGCCGGGTTTCACCCG
>JBGTCS010000306.1:0-16895 GCA_041748715.1 Pyrinomonadaceae bacterium
TTTTGAAAGGGGACGAGCGGACAGGAGTGTCCGCACTCCGGTTTGGACATTTGACGAGGTTTTTGCGATCCAGACGGAGACCGAAGAGGCAAAACGAGATGCTCTGCTGCCCGAAAAAATTGCTTCGACATCGATCGCCTCACTTATCTTTACCTCCGGCACGACCGGCACGCCAAAGGCGGTGATGCTTTCGCATAAGAATTTTACAAATATGATATCCATGCTTTCGAGCGTGCTCGATATGGATATCACAGACGGCGTTTTGTCGGTGCTGCCGATGCATCACACGTTCGAGTTTTCGGCCGGGTTTTTAACGCCGTTCTCAAATGGAACTCAAATTACTTATCTAAACGAATTGACGGCCGAGGACCTGGCACGAACGATAGAAAACGGGCATGTGACCGGTCTGGTCGGTGTTCCGGCGCTTTGGGAAATGCTGCACCGGCGGATCAAAACGCGTTTGCGGGAGAAGGGCGATTGGATCGCTGATATGGCCGACAACGTCATAGAATTTAACGCCTGGATTCGCGACAACACGCCGTTCAACCTCGGCCCGATCGTATTTTTTCCGATCCATCAGGGTATGGGCGGCAAGATGCGATATCTCATATCCGGCGGATCGGCCCTTAGCGAAAGCGTTCAAAAAGACCTGCACGGACTTGGATTCACTGTCCTCGAGGGCTACGGCCTGACCGAATCATCGCCAGTTCTGACCGTTGCACGGCCCGGCAATAAATTGCTTCGCGGCAGTGTGGGCAAGCCGCTCCCGGGCGTCGAAGTCCGGATCGATTCTCCGGACGAAAAAGGCGTGGGCGAGGTTTATGCGCGCGGGCAAAATGTCATGGTCGGGTATTTTAACAATGAAAAAGCGACTGACGAAGTGCTCACCGACCGCTGGCTCAGAACCGGCGATCTCGGACGGCTCGACGATGACGGGAATCTTTACATTGTCGGACGTTCAAAGGATGTAATAATCGATTCGAATGGCAAAAACATTTATCCAGACGAGATCGAGGACATTTACGGCAAATCTGCTTATATCAAAGAGTTAAGTGTCGTTGGATTGTCGGACGACGATGGTGGTGAAAAGATCGCGGCGCTCGTCGTTCCCGATTATGAACATGACATTGCACGTTCTCGGACTGAGGTAAATAAACAGATCGAGGCGCACTTTCGCGAAGTGTCGGCCGGTATCGCGTTTTTCAAGCGAGTCAAGGTCTTACACACTACTCCGTTCGAGTTGCCGCGAACCGCTACCCGCAAGGTCAAGCGGCCCGAGGTGGTCGCGATGCTTGAAACGCTTGAAAGCCGTGCCAGATCAAAGACAAAAACCGTCGTCGAATCAAAAAGCGATGATAACGTTCTATGGATCCGGCGGGTTGTCGCAAGTGTTTCAAACCGGCCGTTGTCAGATATCGTGGTCGAGGATAAATTGGACGATCTCGGCTTTGATTCGCTGATGTTCGTCGAATTGCAGGCTGCCATCGAGGATGCCGGCGGCCGGGTCCTTTCGCCGGATACGTTGAATGAGATCCAGTCGGTTCGCGAGCTTTTGACCGCGGTCCAGCGTGTTGATAAATCAAAAAAACTCGCCGACGAACCCAGGGGCGAAGACAAAAAAGCCGAAGACGAAATATTCATCCCATCTATCGTCCGCCAGATCGGCAATTCAGTCGTCGATTTTGCCCAGAATACGCTTTACGAGGGAGTTTTGGACACGCGGATCGAGGGTCAGTCAAATGTGCCGCCGCATGTAAATTTTATAGTCGCACCAAACCACACTTCGCATATCGATACGGGCCTTGTAAAACGGGCGCTTGGCAAAGAGGCGGCCGAGCAAACAGTTGCCGTGGCGGCCGCAGATTACTGGTTTGATACAAAATATAAGCGTGCCTATATGAACAATTTTACAACGCTTGTTCCGATCGAGCGGACCGGCGGATTGCGTCAATCGCTGCGGCACGTGACGCAGATATTAAATGACGGTTACAATGCTCTTATTTTCCCCGAAGGCGGCCGCCAGGCATCGGGTCAAATAGCCGAGTTCAAACCGATCATCGGCTATCTCGCTTTAAATCAAAAGATCGGGATCTTGCCGATCTATATCTGGGGAACTTTTGACGCTTTTCCGAAAGGGACGATCATTCCGAAAGGCAGCAGCATCGGTGCCAAAGTTGGTGCCAAGGTTGGCAAATTCCTTGAATACGAAGAGCTGCGAGCCATGACAGACGGCGTCCCGAATACCGAAGCATACCGCCTGATCGCGGCGCGCGTTCAACATGAAATAGAAAATATGAGAGACGGCAAACGAGACAAATTTGACGTCCAAGCTATCAGAAAACTGTGGAAAGCGGAACGGAGAAAATCGCGAAAGCAGGAACCGGTCATAGACGACTGATCTGCGTGGGACTGACGGGGATCATGAAAACTTTATAACGGGTTTCCTCGTACCACCTTTTATCTTAAATGTTTCGCTAATGCTGGAAATTAATTCTCGCTGGTTTTGCCCGGCCCCCAAAATTATGAAAATCGCAAAAGTTTATCTTCTACTCACCACTCTCGTCATTTCTTTGGTCTCTGTTTCGGGCCAATCGCCGGGCGGCAAAGCGTCGTTTAAGGTCGATTACGAAAAGTTCACGCTGCCAAACGGCCTCGAGGTTGTATTTCACGTTGACCGCAGCGACCCCGTGGTTGCTGTGTCGCTGACAGCGCATGTCGGTTCGGCGCGTGAAAAAGAGGGGCGGACGGGATTTGCTCACTTGTTTGAGCACCTTCTGTTTCTGGAATCTGAGAATCTGGGTAAAGGTGGGCTTGATAAAATGACGGCCAGGATCGGCGGTTCGGGGGCCAACGGCTCGACCAGTCGCGATCGGACAAATTATTTACAAACCGTGCCAAAGGACGCACTTGAGAAAATGCTTTGGGCCGAGGCAGACAAACTCGGCTGGTTTATAAACACTGTCACCGACCCGGTTTTGGCTAAAGAAAAGCAGGTTGTAAAAAACGAAAAGCGGCAGGGTGTCGATAATAATCCGTACGGCCATACGTCATATGTCATCGACAAAGCTTTGTATCCGGAGGATCATCCCTACAATTGGCAAGTGATCGGATCGCTCGAAGATCTGGATAATGCCAAACTCGAGGATGTAAAAGAATTTTTCCGCCGCTGGTATGTGCCGAACAACGTAACGCTCGTTGTCGCGGGTGATTTTGACACAGTCCAGGCAAAAAAATGGGTCGAGAAATACTTTAGCGAGATAAAACGCGGCCCGGATGTCGAACTGCAGGCGAAACGTGCCGGATCTGTAAAAGAAACCGTAAAACTCTACCACGAGGATAATTTTGCCCGGCTTGCCGAGCTGACGATGACATGGCCGACGGTCGAGGAATATCATCCCGATTCGTATCCGCTGACGGTCTTGGCTCAATATCTGTCGCGTGGAAAAAAGGCCCCGTTTTATCAGGTTTTGGTCGAGGACAAAAAGCTGACGTCGAACGTGTCGATGTTTAATCGCGACTCTGAAGTTGCGGGTCAATTTCAACTTTCGGTCCGGGCATTCGCCGACAAAGATCTTGACGATGTCGCAAAAGCTGCCGATGAGGCATTTTCTAAGTTTGAAAAAGAAGGGATTTCGGTAAAGGATCTCGATCGCATCAAGGCCGGTCAGGAGACGCAGTTTTACAATTCGCTATCGAGCGTACTCGGCAAAGGCGTGCAGCTTGCTCAGTACAACATTTTTGCCAATGATCCGGGATTTATTGCAAAGGACATTGCGAACATTTTGGCCGTGACTCCGGCGGATGTTAAGCGAGTTTACGAAAAGTATATTAAAGACAAAAACTATGTAGCGACCAGTTTTGTGCCAAAAGGCAAACTAGCGCTGGCTCTCGACGGCTCGAAAAAAGCTGATGTGGTCGAGGAAAAGATAGTTCAGGGAGCCGAGGACGAGGTTGATGCAACGGCCAAAGCCGAATATGAACGCACGCCTTCGAGCTTTGACCGCAGTGTCGAACCACCATACGGCCCAGCACCCGAGATCAAGATTCCGACGATCTGGGAAAGCAAACTCGCTAATGGAACGCGGGTCTATGGCATTGAAAACACTGAGGTTCCGCTGGTTCAGTTCGAGATCGTCGTCGATGGCGGGCAGCTTTTAGACGATATCAACAAGGTCGGCGTCGCAAACCTGATGGCCCGCATGATGACGCAGGGAACCAAAAATAAAACTCCGCAAGAACTAGAAGAAGCGATTCAACAGCTCGGGGCGTCGATAAATGTTTTTGCAGGAACCGAAGACGTGACGATCTCCGTCAACACGTTGGCCAAAAACTACTATGCAACGCTCGCGTTGGTCGAGGAAGTATTGCTCGAACCGCGTTGGGATGAAAAAGAGTTTGGGCTTATTAAACAGAGCACCGTCAGTCAGATCCGGCAGCAGGAGGCAAATCCGAATGCCATAGCGCAGAACAACTTTAACCTTTTGATCTATGGCAAAGACAATATTCGCTCGCGAAATATCCTGGGCACGATCGACTCGGTCAACGCGATCACGATTGACGATCTAAAAGCCTATTACGCTAAGAATATCTCGCCGTCAGTCGCCAGTTTGCATGTGGTCGGAGCTCTCGACAAGGCGAAGATCACAAGCTCATTAAAAAGTTTGGAAAAGAAATGGGCGGCTAAAAAAATAGAGATGCCCGCAGTGAAAGCTCCTCAACCGCTGACCAGATCACAGGTCTATTTTTATGATGTTCCGGATGCTAAGCAGTCGGTGATTCGGTTTGGATATCCCGCACTTGCCGTCACCGATCCGGATTATTATCCTGCGAACGTTATGAATTATATTCTGGGCGGCGGCGGTTTTGCGTCGCAATTGACTCAGCAGCTTCGCGAGGGCAAAGGTTATACGTATGGGATCAGTTCCGGATTTTCGGGTTCTAAAAGCCCCGGAACCTTTGCGATCTCAAGCAGCGTCAGAACTAACGTAACGCTCGAATCAGCACAATTGATCAAGAGTATTTTGCAGGAATACGGTAAAAATTATTCAGAAAAAGACCTGGAGACGACCAAAGGTTTTCTGATCAAGAGTAACGCCCGCGCCTTTGAAACGGCTGGTGCGAAACTAAACATGCTCGGGAATATCAGCGAATACGGCTGGAAATACGACTATGTAAAAGACCGTGAGAAGATCGTAAAAGGAATGACGGTCAAGCAGATAAAAGAGCTGTCGCAGAAATATCTCGACACCGACAAAATGATTTGGCTGGTGGTCGGCGACGCCAAAACCCAATTGCCGCGGATGAAGGAATTAGGATTTGGCGATCCGATATTGATCAATAAATGAGAGGACTTTCGCGGACGTCACGCTATTACGAAGACAGTGAGAGGCTGTCTAAAATGTCGGGATCTTTACAACTGCCTGATGCTTTAGCTGGGGATGGGGAACAGAGTAAAAAAGAGACTTTAGCCGAATTCAGCTAAACATTTGCGGCTTCGCCGCCGCTTCGGGGCCGATAATTACCGGCCTTAGCTCCTATAGGGCGGAGGACGGCGGCATAGCCGCATGCAAAGTTGTTAGGCCTGCCGGCGAAGCAAAGCTTCGCCGCACATCGACGGGCAAAGCCCGAAAAGAAAGTTATGACACAGGCTTTAAAGCTGGAGGCAACTGAAATACGACTAGCGGCGGAAAAGACCCCGAACTCTGCTTTTTAAGTCGGTCTTCGACCAACATCTATGGCAAAATCCAAAGCTCTCGCGAAAACTGAAAAGAAGATCCTGATCACCGGGGGCACCGGATTTCTGGGCTCGGAGATCGTTCGGCAATTTTTGGATGCGGGCGAAAAAAACCTGCGGGTGATGGCGTCGAGCGTTCCTGAATGGATGAAGGATTCGGATGTTGAGCCAATCGAGGGCTCGGTTACAAATCGTGACGACGCCCGCCGCGCCTGCATTAATGCCGCGGCCATTTTTCATCTGGCCGGCAAAGTTTCGCGCGATAACGACGAAGCGGCCGCAATGAACAAGATCCATCTTGAGGGCACGCGGGTCTTGTGCGAAGCGGCCAGCGAAGCCGGTGTAAAAGCAATGGTTCTGGCTTCGTCGAGCGGTACTATCGCTGTCAGCGAGACCGATGAGGTGGTTGATGAAACGTACCCGCCTCGGCTCGAGATTCTGACGCGTTGGGCGTATTATGCGTCGAAATATTATCAGGAGCGGGCGGCGTTGGAGAATTTTAACGGCGACGGGCAAAAGCTAGTAATTATGAACCCGTCGCTCTTGCTCGGGCCCGGTGACGAACGATTGAGTTCGACCAAACCGGTCCTGGATTTCCTGGGGAAAAAGATTCCCTATAGTCCGGGCGGCGGGCTGAATTTTGTCGATGTCCGGGACGCTGCGACGGCGTTTATCTCGGCTCTGGAGAAGGGCAAGCACCAGGAAAAATATTTACTCGGGGCGGCGAATATGACATTCGAACAATTCTTTGGCCGACTGGAACGCCTTAGTGGAGTTTCATCCCCACTGTTAAAAGTGCCTAAAAGACTCGCGATGGCGGGTTCCGGCATGATCAATTCTCTTTATAAGAATTGGGGCAAAGTTTCGCCCGTTGCAACCAGCGAGGTCGAGCAGGCCGAGTATTTTTGGTATTTCGACTCTTCGAAGGCAGAGACCGAACTTGATTTCGTCGCCCGAGACCCACAAGAGACGCTCCTTGATACGATCCGGTATCTGCGGGCAAACATTCTAGGCGACGGCGTATTCGGTTAACCGAACGACGCGGTTGGTTGTAACGGTTATTGTTATAAGCCAGATTCGGCATTGGGCGTTTTTTGAGGTTGAAGCCCAATGCGGGGGGCCCGCGCGTTAGCAAGGGCGATACATCCGAGGCAGGTTTTTGGGGACGCGTCACCTCCGAGTTCGCGCGATACGCCCTTGCTTATGCGCGGGCTTGCGCATGGAATCGGAGATTTTACGCTAATGAGGAATCCGGGTCTAACTGATCGCTTTCTGGCCAGCTCTCAGAGGTTTTTAATCTTTTATATCCGGCAAATATCAATATCCCGACCGAGATCGCGATGATGATCGCCAAACCTTCTTTGGCAAAATCGACGTTTGTTAGCAACCACATTATCAACCCAAGAGATAAAACAGCGGTCAGAATGCCAAACGGAGCTTTGAATCGTGCCGCCGGTATATCCGATCTTTGGCGAAACACCGGTAATGCGAGACATGTCGTGGTGTAAACCAACAGCCTTGTGGTCGTCGCGATGGTTACGGCCGTCAAAAACGATGTAAAGATGGTCAGGGCAAAAATAACCGCGGCGGTCAAAATGATGGCGACATACGGCGTTTTATATTTTTCGTGTGTCCGGCCAAAAACCTTTGGTACTTCGTTTTGCTCGGCCATCGCAAACGGTATCCTTGAGGACGCCAGAAATCCGCCATTCAGGTTGCCGAGAACCGAGATCAGCGCACCGATCGCAATAAATCCGGCTCCGAATTTGCCGACAAAAAGCCCGGCCGCATCCGACAGGGGCGTTTTGGATTGTGCCAGCGCGGGCAGAGTTCCGATCGCGACCAATTGCACAATAAAAAAGAGAATCGCACAAAATCCGAGAGCGGTGAGCAGTGCGAATGGTACATTTTTCTGTGGGTCTTTGATCTCACCGGCGGGAATCACAGCCGCCTCAAATCCGACGTAGGCGTAGATCAGCAGAAGCACCGCTACCGGAAAATTGGCATACTGCGGCGGTGCCGAAAAATCGAAATTCGCCGGTTCAATAAAAAACAGCCCGACACCGGCAAACAGGAGCAGCGGAACGATCTTGCCGACCGTAAAGATGTTAATCATAATCGCGGATTCGCGAACGCCGATTAAATTTACGATCGTGATGCCGAGGACGACAACACTGATTATCGCTATTCGCGGCAAGCCGGTATCGGCACCGTCGACAAAAAACCCGACGTAGAGCAACAGAGCGTTACAGTTTGCAGCGAATGTCGCGACCCGCACGACCCAGTAGAGCCAACCTACCTCAAATCCAATCTCCGGGCCAAATGCCTTGCGGGCATAGAGATACATTCCCCCAGTCGTCTCAAACCGGCTCGAAACTTCCGAAAAGCACAGCACGATCAAGCCAACTATCACCGCGCACGCAACAAACGCCATCAAACTGTAGCTGCCGATCAGGCCAAAAACGCCGGCCGGCAAGATGAATATCCCGGTCCCGATAATGGTATTTACCGCGACGGCAGTTAGGTCCCAGCGGCCGAGGCCGCGTACAAGTTTTTCTTCTTTCATTTGTATTTAAATCGACTTTGGAATTTATTGGTGCTTTTCGTTTATACTCTTAAAACTGTTTCAGGTAAAGATTTGAGGAGAGTTTGAATGGTTTTATCGATACGCCTTGTGTTGAGCATGCTATTTGTTTGCCTTGTGACCACTGTGTCGATCGCTCAGAAACCGGGCAAAAATGCCGAGATCATTCCATCTGGATCATACAGATCACGGGTCATCGGTCGCGATGCAAAGCTGCAGACGATCCTCGAGCGAGCTGTCAATGAAACGTTGGCCGAGTTTGCTGCGAAAAAGTTTACATCCGGCGATGTGGCGGCTACGCTGATCGATCTTGGCGATCCGAAAGGTCTCAAAATGGCCGAGTTTCGCGGAAACGAGCGAATTTATCCCGCCAGCGTTGTCAAGATGTTCTATATGGCAGCCCTCGAACATCAGTTAGAGGCGGGAAAGGTGAAGTCGACGCCTGAACTTGAGCGCGGGCTCAGAGATATGATCGTCGATTCCTCGAATGAGGCGACGCAATATATTTTTGACGTGATAACGGGTACAGCCAGCGGTGCCGAGATGCTTAAGAAAGAATTCGACATTTGGCAGCACAAACGCAATCGGGTAAATCGGTATTTTGCATTGATGGGGTTTTCGAACATCAACGTCAATCAAAAGACATTTTGCGAGGACGCCTATGGCATCGAACAGCAATCCCGCAATTACAAAGGCGAGAATCGCAATATGTTGACCACGAACGCCACCGCACGGCTTTTGGCTGAGATCGTGTTGGGACGAATGGCGACACCCGAGAGGACGCGTGAGATGATGAACCTGCTCAAGCGGGATCCATTTGCAAAATCAAACGATCCGGACAGCCAGGCCAATGGTTTTACCGGCAAAATGTTGATCGCAAAAAATCTGACCGATGCAAAACTGTGGTCCAAAGCCGGATGGACCAGCAAAACGCGGCATGATGCCGCATATATCGAGACCGCCGACGGTCACAAATTTGTGCTGGTGATCTTTACGGAAAATCACGCCGGTGAAAAAGAAGCGATACCGACGATCGCGGGAAAGGTTCTCGACGGACTTAGACAATAACATTTTGCGGCACCTGTCGGGCCGCGTCACAAATTTCGCATTTTTAGGAGCAAACGATAACAATGAAAAGAAAGATATTATTGGTGACTGCGATCCTCATTTTCCCCATCTTAACGATTGCCCAAGGCTCGTATAAACAGCCGCCCAAAGCAATTATGGACGTTCTAAACTCTCCGGCTACGCCATCGACATCTGTCTCGCCAACGCGGGACCGGATCGCGTTACTCGAACCGCAGCGTTATCCGTCAATTGCGGAACTTTCGCAACCGATGCTGCGGATTGCCGGGCTGCGGATCAATCCGGCGACGAATAGCCAGCACCGTCAGGCTTATTCGATCAGCCTTAAATTCAGAAATTTGACAGACGGCAAAGAAACTCCCGTTGTGTTTCCCGCTGCGGTCCAGTTGATGTCGGGTCAGTGGTCAGCGGACGGACGACACTTCGCGGTCGGCAACATCACACCCGCCGGGGTCGAGCTCTGGATCATCGATGCCGAAAACGGCAAACCGCGTAGGGTCAATGGCATTCACCTCAATACAACGCTAGGTGGATTTAGTTGGGAAGGCTCACAGGCGATCTCCGCGATGCTGGTTCCGTCAAAGCGGGCTGCGGCCCCGGCGTTTCAGAATGTAACACCAAACGAACCGAGCATTCAGGAAACCTCGGGACGGACCGGTGCCGTTCAAACTTTTCAGGATCTGTTAAAAAATCCTAATGACGAAAAATTGTTTGAGTATTATGCGACATCACAGCCGGCATTGATCGAACTCAGCGGAAAAGTTCGAGAGATTGGACGCCCTGCGATCTATAGCAGCGCTGATTTTTCGCCCGATGGGAAATATCTTCTCGTCCAGCGGATCGAGCGGCCCTTTTCATATCAGTATCCGTACAGCCGTTTCCCGCGAAGCGTCGAAATTTGGGACGTTTCCGGTAAAAAGGTGGCCACGGTCGTAAATGTGCCGCTCCAGGATAATCTGCCGGTCCAAGGTGTCCAGACCGGGCCTCGCGGATACGGTTGGATACCGGTCGAACCGGCGAGCCTGATGTGGGTCGAAGCTCTCGACGGCGGCGATCCGCGGCAAAAAGCCGATCACCGCGATCGTTTGATGAGATTGTCCGCGCCCTTTAACAGTCCTGCGGCAGAAGTTTTAAAGATCGAGCAGCGTTATCAGGGCCGTGCCTTTGGCGAAAATAATGGAATGATGCTCTTTTACGACTACAATCGCGACAGTCAGCGGCGTCGGACATTTATGACACATTATCGCAATCCGTCGAGCATTAAAATGATATCCGACCTCAATACCAACGACCGGTACAACAATATCGGCACGCCGGTGACTAAGCCTCTCAAGACCGGCGGCAGCGTGATCAGACAGGATGGCGACTCGATCTATTTGTCGGGCAGCGGAGCTTCGCCCGAGGGCGATCGACCGTTTCTTCGGCGAATGAATTTGGGCACACTAAAGATCGAGGAGATGTTTCGTTCGTCGGCCGGTGATTACGAATCGTTTGTTGCTTTCTATGACGACGACGCGACCCAATTCATCACCAGACGCGAGTCTATCGAGGATCCACCAAATCTTTATTTGAGAAAGGTTTGCTCTGCCGGGGCGACATGTATGCCGGTTGCATTGACCCAATTCAAAGACCCGTCGCCGCAGCTTCGCGGAATTTCGAAACAGCTCATAAAATACAAGCGCTCTGATGGCGTTGATCTCTCATTTACGCTCTATCTGCCGCCCGGATACAAACCGGGAACACCGCTGCCGACATTAGTTTGGGCGTATCCGAATGAGTTTACCGATCCGGCGACTGCGGGCCAGGTGTCAGGTTCGACCGACAGGTTTACGCAGATCGGGGGAATATCACATCTGTTTTTCGTGCTTCAGGGTTACGCGGTACTAGATAACACAACGATGCCGATCGTGGGCGATCCACTGACAGTTAACGATACATTTGTAAAACAGATCGTAGATGCGGCGCAGGCGGCGATCGATAAAGGCGTTGAAATGGGGGTTGTCGACCGCGACCGCGTCGGTGTGGGCGGGCATAGCTACGGAGCGTTTATGACGGCGAATCTGCTGGCGCATTCGGATCTGTTTCGGGCCGGTATTGCCCGCAGCGGTGCGTATAACCGAACTTTGACGCCCTTTGGCTTTCAGTCCGAGCGGCGTAATTTTTGGGAAGCGCAGGAACTTTATACAAAGGTCTCACCGTTTTTTTACGCTGATAAGATCAATGAGCCGCTGTTGATGATCCACGGCGAGGCCGATAATAACACCGGCACATATCCGATCCAGTCAGAGCGTCTTTACGCTGCAATGAGCGGTCTTGGGGGAACTGCGCGGCTGGTTATGCTGCCGCATGAATCGCATGGTTATTCGGCACGCGAATCAACCGAACATACTCTGTACGAAATGATCGGGTGGTTTGATAAATACGTTAAAAATGCCAAACCACGCGACAGCAAGAGTGCCGGTGGTAATTGATCGGCGATCACTGAATATCGGAAACCTGAATTATCGGCCCTGAATGCCGTGATTTAAGTGCCGGATTATTTTCGAAAACATTTGCTCCGCCCTCGAGAAACTCTTCGATGGTTTCTCGATCGACAGGCCGCGAAAATAGATAACCCTGGGCCGATACACAACCCAGGTCGCGTAGTTTTTCGAGTTGCGGGACAGTTTCGATACCCTCGGCGACTACCTCGATATCGAGGTTTTCGCCGAGCATCAGGATAGTCTTCACAATAGCACCGCTCTTTTCGTCAGAGTCCATGATATTGACGAACGACCGGTCGATCTTGAGCCGGTCGAACGGGAACTTTTGCAGGTAACTCAACGACGAGTAACCCGTTCCAAAATCGTCCGTCGAGAGAGCCACGCCAAGCTGATCGAGGTCCGATAGGATCTTCATCGACTTCTCGCTGTGTTCCATGACGGTGCTTTCAGTTACTTCGAGTTTTAATTGACTGGGTTCGATTCCGGACTCCTCGAGGATTGACCTCACCTGCGAGATCAGATTTGGGTGCATTAACTGCTTTGCGGACAGGTTCACGCTTACCGACAGGCAACGATCGTACTTGCGCTGCCACTCGGCTATCTGACGACAAGATTCATCGAGTATCCATTTCCCGATTGGAATTATAAGACCGGTTTCTTCGGCAACATGAACAAATTCGTCTGGGCCGACCAGTCCATGGACTGGATGACGCCATCGGATGAGAGCTTCAAATTCGCTGACGGATCCGGTCCTGATATCGACAATCGGCTGATAAAATACCTCAAACTCGCCGCGTTCGACAGCATGACGCAGATCCATCTCGACCTGAATAAGATTCATGTTCCGGACGTGCATTTCTCGGTCAAAGATCTCGTATCGAGCTTTTCCGCATTCTTTCGCCCGATACATTGCCGCATCAGCGTCGCGTATCAGATCTTCCGCAGATCGCGATACCGCCCCCGAAACAATTATCCCGATGCTGGCCGTCGTGAAAACCTCGTAATTGTCCAGTTTGAAAGGATCCGAGATCTTAGTCTGAAGTCGTTCCGCGACTGCCGAGACCTCGTCAAGGTCACCGGTGCGATTCAAAAGGATAACAAACTCGTCGCCGCCGAGACGAGCTACAATGTCGCCTGGGCGAACGCAGGACTTTAACCTCTCCGCAATATCTATTAAAAGCTTGTCGCCAACCGCATGGCCGAGACTGTCATTTATAACCTTAAATCGATCCAAATCGAGGAATAGCACGGCGAATCGAGCATGCATATTACGCGAGGCGTTTTCTACCGCCAATTGCAGATGATCCATAAACTGAACCCTGTTTGGCAGGTTAGTGAGTGTGTCGTGAAGTGCGTAATGGCGAAGTTTTTCTTCGGCTCTTGTTCGTTCCGTAATATCGCGAAAGCTGGCCACTCGGCCGACTGGCTGGCCGTCCAGAAATTGCGGTTGCGAATACCGTTCTATGATACGACCGTCCTTTAATTCGAGCGTACCAGTGTCCACTGCCTCGGGCTGTTGGTAAACACCGTCCAAATGGCTGCAAAACTCATCAGAATTCTGCAATTGAACGGCGATATGATCGACCAGAGCCGCCCCGTCTTTGGCTTGAATGATCGCATCGTCAATACCCCACATTTCTACAAATTTTTTGTTACAAGTAACTATTTGACGATCAAGGCTCATTACGACTATGCCATCGGCCGTAGATTCGAATGTAGTGGTCAAAAGTGACAATGCACGGTGGAGCGAGGCTTCGCTTTGTCGTCTTTCTGTAATGTCGCGTCCGATGCCCTGAACCCCGATAGGAACTCCGTCGATCACCATGATACGCGTACTCAGTTCGAGACTGGCCCGATGGCCTCCTTTGGCGATGATCTCGACGTCAAAAGTTGTTGGCGACTCGTCATTTCGTATCCGCGAAACCATTGATCGGACCAGATCGATATAATCAGGTGCGACTATATCCGCTATATTTTTACCAACTGCTTCCTTGCGACTGTAGCCGGTAATGACTTCGCCCGCTCGATTGAGTGAAGTGAAATTTCCATCGAGGTCGTGCGTATAGATCAGGTCGTTGGCATTCTCGAACAAATCTTTATAACGTTTTTCGCTGCGAATGCTCTCTAGTTCTGACGCCTTACGTTCGGTTATATCGCGTGCGATGCCCTGGATCGCCACCGGTATTCCCTCTTTGGTGATCACACTGATGTTGATCTCGAGAGTCACCCGTGATCTGTCCTTTTTAATGCATTCAACTTCGTAAACGGTTTGACCGGTGCCGCCGGCTATTTTGGCCGACAGCTTTCTTATAACCCGTTTAACGTGCTCCGGAGCGATTATCTGTCGGATATTCATTCCGACAGCCTCGCCGGGCTCATAGCCAAATATCTTTTCGCCCGCGTTATTTATCGAAGTATAGTTCCCCGATAAATCGTGGACGTAAACGATGTCGTTTGCATTCTCAAATAGTCGGCGATAACGAGCTTCGCTTTCCCTGACTGCGTCATTCGCACGTTTTTGATCCGTGATGTTATGCCACATTACCATTCCGGCGAAGATCTCACCCGCCTCGTTTCGAACGGGCAGAATGGTGACCAAGAATGCTCCATCTGCATTTTGCTTCTCGACGACGATTTCCTCACCATTCAATGCACGTTGATAGTATTCGCTCCATTCCGTTGGGTTTTCGGATGGAAATAGTTCAAATAATTTTTTATTCTCGAATGTTTCAGGCGTCCAGTCGTGAATATAAAGCTGTTCACCCTCGGCCAGCATGCATTTAAGGTCGTGGTCAAACAAAAGAACTGCGGCCTTGGGTATCGTCCGGGCAAGTGTACGATATAGTTCCTGGCCCTTTTCGAGTTCGATCTCGCCGAGTTTTTTTTCCGTGACATCAATGATTATGCCTTGCCAGCAAATACGATTGCCGTCACAATCCTCGATAAAACAACCGCGGTCGCGGACCCATAGAACATTGCCGTCACGGCAGATGACCCGGTATTCAAAATCAACGCCTTCGCCCTTTTTCATTGCGAGACGTGTTGCTCCAAGGATTTTTTCGCGATCTTCTGGATGGATTACGCGGTCCCAGATATCCGAGTCTGTCAACCACTCGTTAAGAGGATATCCAAAATTCTCGAATGTCTGGCTTATGTAGAGCGGAACATGTGGTGTCGTCGGTGTGACGGCGTAGAACATGACCGGGAGATTTTCAATGAAACTCCGGAACATTTCGTCGCTGCACGCGTCAGCGATTGCCAACGGATCTAGCGACATCATGTCCAAATTCCCTGTGACAGGGGATACTGGCCGATTCTTATTTTGTGATACTTTTTCTGCCATAGACGGCAAGGCCGAAACTCGGTGGCGTACCTATTGGCACGCAGCTATGACCAAGTCAAAATGAGATCAAATGTTTCTAAATAAACGAGTTAATGAATATGCGTTATGTAGGTTGTGAGGCGACTAGAGCTATACGGCCCTGTTAAACCATGTTGAGCCAGTAACAATACTAACATTTGCGAGCACCAAATTACTATTGTTTTTTTAGCTGAGAAAGGCGTTATCCAATTCAATCTAAATCCTTTAAAGCCCAAACTTCTTGAATTTAGCAAAACACGCTAAACTAAGCTCAAATCCCGCCGAGCTGTTTAATAAAATTATGCAAAAATTGTTCACCCTATTTCTGTTACTGACATTTGGCCTCGCGGTCGCGGCACAAACCATGCCGAGAGACGCGGATCCCAAAATCTGGGAAAAGGCTCTAAAGATTCACCGTAAAGCGGTCATCATCGACGGCCATAATGATATTCCGTCACCGATGGTGGACGACGATTTTGATCTGGCGACGAATTCCGTCGGCAAGTTTCATCTCGATGGCGATCCGTTTCACACCGATTTGGGGCGTCTTAAGGCGAGTGGATTGACCGGTGAATTTATGTCGATCTATGTCTCGGGCAATACCCTGAAAACAGGTGGAGCGATGCGGCGGGCGATGGATCTGATAGACGCAACATACAGGGAAGTCGAGCGTCATCCGGCTCAACTCTCGTCATGCACGACCGCTGCTGAGATCGTGCGAGCAAAGAAGCAGAATAAGATCTGCCTGCTGATGGGGATCGAGGGCGGATATGCGATCGAGAATTCGCTTTACGCCCTTCGCAATTTTTACCGCCTTGGCATTCGTTACATGACATTGACCCATAACGTCACGCATGACTGGGCAGATGCTCACCGCGATGAGCCAAAAAATAATGGGCTTTCAGAATTTGGAAAAGAGGTCGTTCGCGAAATGAACCGGCTCGGAATGTTTATCGATATTTCGCACGTCTCGGTCAAGGTTATGAATGACGTGCTCGATATCTCAACCGCACCTATCATTGCTTCGCATTCGTCGGCCCGCGGCATCAACGACCATACCCGCAACGTTCCCGACGAAGTGCTAAAACGCGTTGCCAAAAATGGCGGCGTCATGATGCTCAATTTTTACCCGTCATTTTTAGACGCCCGAACAAATCGAGAGGAGAACGAGCGTTCCGCACGTCTGAAACCGCAGATCGACGCGCTTCGCGAGCAATTTAAGAGCGACACGCAGGGATTTAACGAAGCCGAGCGAAAATTGCTCGACGCCAATCCGATCTACATCGCCTCATACACCGTCATCGTCGATCATATCGATCACATGAAAAAGGTCGCCGGCATCGATATCGTGGGCATCGGCTCGGATTATGACGGCGTTCCTTTCCTTCCGGCCGGAATGAACGGCGCCGAAGATCTCGTCCTGGTCACATATGAAATGCTCAGACGCGGGTACAGCGAGACCGATATCAAAAAGGTGCTGGGCGAAAACATGCTCCGTGCGATGTCCCAAATGGAAAAAGTCGCCGGCAACCGTCAGATCAGCGGGCAGGGAAGTTTGAAGAAATTGAAATAGATTTAGAAATTCTTGGATTTCAGACTGAAGATATGCCCTGTTTACCAATCGATTGGTGCGTGGTTTTTGATCAA
>JBGTCS010000307.1:0-4226 GCA_041748715.1 Pyrinomonadaceae bacterium
TGAGAATGGCATGAACGACACACTCGTTCTGGTCGGCGGCATTGTGCCGCAGGAAGATATTGCGAGTCTCAAGGCCATCGGCGTGTCCGAAATTTTTCTCCCCGGCACCTCCACCGAGGATATCGTCACATTTATCCGTGCTAACGTGCGGGATCAATAGTATTCGGGAATACTGATACTTTATAACGGTGATGAAATTATTATAGTGGTATAGTCATACTGGATACAGAAAAGGGGAGAAATACAATGAAAAATCTAAAATCACTATTTTTGGCGATGGCTTTGATCGCAGCGACAACATTTATCGGCGGCGGCTTTAACTCGAATGGCTCAAACGCGGCCAATGCCCAGGACACAATGTTGGGCCGGGCGGGTGACAAGGTAACTGAGGTATCGAAAGACGTTGGTAAAAAGACCTGGAAGGGCACACGCAAGGTCGGCACTACTGTAGGTAACCGGACATGGACCGGCACCAAATGGGTCGCCAGTAAATCATGGAAAGGCGGCAAATGGGTAGCAGTCAAAACAAAGAACGGCACCAAATGGGTTTACCGCAAAGGTAAAAACACAGTGAAAGGTGCGTCACGGGGTGCTAGAAAGCCATTACCGTAAATAGCTGATTACAGCTTAATGTTTATTATCTGGGCGGTTGAACGTGGAATTTTTCCTGGTTTGACCGCCCATATTTCTTTTGATTAACTAATAGCTATATATGAAACAAACCGTAAGAGTAGCTGGCGGCCAGGGATTTTGGGGCGATCTGCTTTCCGCTCCCGTCGATCAGGTTCGTAAAGGTCAGATCGACTACCTGATGCTCGATTATCTGGCCGAGGTCACGATGTCGATCCTGCAGAAGCAACGCAACCGCAATCCAGAGGCCGGTTACGCACGTGATTTTGTCACACTTCTCCACGAGATTTTGCCCGATTGCGTCGAAAAAGGAATAAAGGTTCTCTCGAACGCCGGCGGCGTAAATGTTACAGGCTGTGCCGAAGCCATCCGTGACACAGCCCGCGAACTGGGACTGCAAGGCAAGGTAAAGATCGGCGTTATCACCGGAGATGACGTTCTCGACAAACTCGATGATTGGCTTGCAAAAGGCATCGAGATCAACAGCATGGACACCGGCGAATCTCTCGCATCGATCCGCGACAAAGTTCAATCCGCAAACATTTATCTCGGCGCCGAAGCACTCGTCGAAGCTCTTGAAAAAGGTGCAAATATCATCGTCGGCGGTCGTCTGACCGATACTGGATTGACGCTGGCGCCTCTGATGCACGAATTCGGCTGGAAATTTGACGATTGGGATCGCGTTTCTGCCGGAACAATCGCCGGACACATTATCGAATGCGGTGCTCAATCGAGCGGCGGCAATTGCCAATATGATTGGCAAAACATTCCCGACATGGCGAATATCGGTTTTCCCATCGTCGAAGCGTCGCCCGACGGCAGTTTCATCGTCACAAAACACGATGGAACCGGCGGTCGCGTCAACATTCAGTCAGTCAAAGAGCAGCTTCTCTACGAAATGGGCGATCCGCACGAATACATCACCCCGGATGTCGTTGCCGATTTTGCATCCATCAATCTCGAGGCGGACGGTGATAACCGTGTCAAGGTTTTCGGCATCACCGGCCATCCAAAAACCGACTTTTACAAAGTCTCGATTGCCTACTCAGGCGGCTGGAAATCTGTCGGCACGCTTGTCTATTCATGGCCCGACGCATACGAAAAAGCAAAAGCTGCGGATCGTATCCTACGCGAACGCCTCGACAACCTCGGTCTCAAATTCAACACGATCCTAACTGAATTTATCGGCGTAAACGCAACTCACGGCCATCTAGCCGGAACGCAGGCACCCTTGCCTGCAACGGCCGACGCTTCGCCGGTCGTGGCAAATGCCGGCGGCAGTCTCGCCGGAGGAACCGGCGATGCAGGCAAGGGTGCCTGCGTTCCGTACGACATTCCCGAAGTCCAATTCCGCATCGGCGTCCGCGGCCAAAACCGCGCGGATGTCGAAAGGTTTACAAAAGAGATCGCGCCTTTAATTTTAACCGGTCCCCCATCAGTAACCGGCTTCGCCGGCGGCCGCCCCAAGGTCGAAGAGATCATGGCCTACTTCCCTGCGCTGATACCGAAACATTTGATCGAAACAAAGGTCGAGATCGTTGAGGCTTAAATGGACGAATACCGATATACAGCGTATTTCGAGAGCGAGGTTCTGCGGAAACGTCCCTATCTGAAAAAGGAATGGTGTATATTTGTTATTGAAAATGCGATCCGTATGGAGGTTCAATCTGATGACCGCGTTAGGTTTTGGGGACGATTGAAGGAATTTGATGATCGCGTACTGCGGGTCGTAACGCTGGCAGACAGAGTAACTATTCATAACGCATTTCCGGACAGCAACTTTAAGCCATGAAAATCAATTATTATCCAGAAACAGATTCACTCTACATAGACCTTTCTCATGGAGTAAGCGTTGAGAGCCGTGAGGTATCGGACGGCGTCGTCCTCGACTACGACGAATCGGGAAACCTAGTTGGCGTCGACATCGACCACGCAAGCACCAAGCTGGATATTCGTGAGGTAGTACTAGGTCATCTGCCACTGGCGACCACACATGTCGTCGCTTAGCACTCTTTGCAAAAGCCCGATATTACTATGAAGAAGGATTATGATTTCTCAAAAGGCGTTCGAGGTAAGTTGCATAACCCAGACGGCGAGTTCAATCTGCCGATCTATCTGGATCGGGAAATAGCTGATTTCATACAGATATTATCAGTTGAGAAAAAAGTCGATCGAAGTCAGATCGTTAACAATCTGCTTCGAAAAGATATGGAGATTATCGAGCTCTAACGATTTCTCCATCGGCCCTCCAAAAAATCCGAAAAATCTTGCCCTAATTCCCAGCGTTGATAATTAAGTCATTGATCGAAACGATGGTCTAGATCGTCGAGGCTTGAAATCGATTACAAAGGTATGAGCGAGGAATTCCGAAAACTTGTAGATGAACACGGGCAGTCATTGCGATCAAAATCGCGGTCTGAACTTCTTGATCTAAAAGCCTTTCCAACACAAAAGGTTGTAATTGACGGTCAGACGGGAACAATCGCCATAATCGTTGAAGAAGAGCCGAAAGGCAGTCTTCGCATCGTCGTCCAAGGCTTCTTAGATACGAAATGGTTCCCGCGGTTAGGAATCAAAAACGTTGCCCTCGATGGTTTTCGCATGGACTCGAATGGAGAAATCGCTCCTTTAGGAGATAAAGAATTCTACGAATTCGACTAAGATGGTCTTCACCGGCGGACGCCATTGGTCGAAGAGGGCGCGGACCCCGGAGTCGCTTATCCAAACAAGGGTCGATCTCGTCGCGACATAAGCTTTCCACAATATTCGTTTGGCGGACCATTTTGACTGAATCTGTAGTTTTCAGGGCTTTCGCTCCGATACAGATGCTATGATGAAATATGGTCAAAAATGTCGGGATCGCGTTCGTTACTGGACGCAAGCATTTTCAGAATGTGTTGCGCTCGTATGTGAACAACTGGCTGGAACACGGCCTGATCGCTGACAAAACCATTCGCCTGCATTTATTTGTCGTTTACGATCTCGACTATGTCGACACAAAACAAAGCGATTATCGAAATATCCCGCCAGAACTCTCCGAGCTGGTTGAATCCATCAATTTTTATGGCCGAGAGGACCTGAAAGCTGAAGGCGAAGAGTTGATCGCTCGCGGAATTATCGACGAGACCGAAGGCGACCTGCTCTTTGGCGAAGGATATGCAAAAAAGCGGAACGGCGCTCTTTATTTCGCCGCCAAAAAGAAGATGGACCGCCTGCTCTTCATCGACGACGACGAATACCCGCTCGCCGTTGCTCGAAACAAAGCGAATAACCTGATCTGGATGGGCCAGAGCGTGCTCGGCACTCATCTCAAATACGGCGGCGATGCGGACATCACTCATGGACATCACTGCGGCTACATTTCGCCGATCCCTAAGATCGAGTTTAATGATGTTCTGACCGAGGGTGATTTTCGCGAATTTATCGAGGCGACCAGCAACGACATTATTACGTGGGAAAGCGTTAAGGATACGGTCATCGAAAACAACGGCGTGACGTATGCCAACGCCGGTCTGATCGACAACGGCGAAACCAGCGAAGTAAAAGAGATCGCGGGAATGAAATTTATATCGGGAGCAAACCTTTGCTTTAATCTC
>JBGTCS010000308.1:0-20076 GCA_041748715.1 Pyrinomonadaceae bacterium
AGCGGCACGTCGCTCAAAATTGATTTTGGGGGCGGCATCAAATCTGAATCGGACATATCGGCCGTTTTCTCCTCGGGAGCCGAGATGGTAAATATCGGGAGTTTGGCCGTCAGACAGCCCGAAATATTTATTTCGTGGGTCGGAAAATTTGGGGCCGATAAAATATTGCTCGGCGCGGACGCAAAAAACGGTCGCCTCGCCATTGACGCCTGGCAGACAAAAACAAAGGTTCAGATCATCGAATTTCTAAAAGACTTTGCCGAACGCGGCGTTACGAGGACCTTTGTTACCGATATATCGAGCGACGGAGCGATGAAGGGGCCGGCCGTCAAACTTTATCGCAAGATTCTAAAAGAAATTCCCGAGATAGATCTGATCGCCAGCGGCGGCGTGCGATCGATAGATGATATCGACGAACTCGACCGTCTCGGCTGCTCCGGCGTAATCATCGGCAAAGCTCTATACGAGCAATCGATCAAGCTGGAGGATTTGGCAAAATATGTTGGCTAAACGGATAGTTCCATGTCTTGACGTAAAAGACGGCAGGACCGTAAAGGGCACCAACTTTGTCGGGCTCCGCGATGCCGGCAATCCTGTCGAACTTGCGGCCAAATATTGCGAACATGGAGCTGATGAGCTGGTTTTGCTTGATATCTCGGCGACCAACGAGCGGCGCAAAACGTTTGCTGAGTTAGTGCGGCAAGTCGCCGCCGAGATAAATATTCCGTTTACGGTCGGCGGCGGTATCTCGACAGTTGAGGACATCGCGGCTTTGCTCGATTCCGGAGCCGACAAGGTTTCGATAAATACGGCGGCCGTTCGCGATCCGGAACTTATCAGCCGGGCGGCCGCGAATTTTGGTTCGCAATGTGTAGTTTTAGCTATCGATGCAAAGGAAATGCCGGATGGCTGGCGGGTTTTTCTAAACGGTGGACGTGTCGCGACCGATCTCGAAGCCGTTAAATGGGCTAAACGCGGTGTCGAACTCGGAGCGGGTGAGATCTTGCTCACTTCTATGAACGCCGACGGGACGAAGGATGGTTTCGCGGTTGAACTGACCCGGGCAATATCGATCGCTGTGCGAGTGCCAGTGATAGCATCGGGCGGTGCGGGTACGATGGATGATTTTGCCGATGTTTTTACGGGCGGACGGGCTGACGCAGCTCTGGCCGCCAGCGTTTTTCATTATGGCGAGATCACGATCCCTGATCTAAAAGCGTTTCTCGCGATGCGGGGAATCGAGGTGCGAATATGAAATTAGAATTTGAGAAGTATGCCGACGGTTTGATCCCGGCGATCGTAGAGGACGCCGCAACCGGGGCTGTTTTAATGCTTGGATTTATGAATGAGGAGGCAGTCGCGGCAACTCAAAAATCGGGCAAGGTCACTTTTTTTTCGCGCTCGCGTCAAAAGCTTTGGACCAAGGGCGAAACGAGCGGTAATTTTCTCAACGTCGTCTCGATAACCGCGGATTGCGATAACGACACGCTGCTGATACAGGCAAATCCCGCCGGACCGGTTTGCCACACCGGTGCGGAAACATGTTTTGGAGACACCGCTGGGTCAAATAGAAGGCCAACAGATCTGCTGAAGGAACTTGAAAACGTTATCGACGACCGCCGCGAAGGGGACACGGATAAATCGTATGTGGCGAAGCTGTTCAAAAAAGGCATCAATAAGATCGCGCAAAAGGTCGGCGAAGAAGCTGTCGAGTTAGTGATCGAAGCCAAAGACGACGACGCGGAAAAATTCAGATCCGAAGCGGCCGACCTACTTTTTCATTATTTGATCCTGCTGAGAGCGAAGGGCACCTCGATAGATGACGTTTTGGAAGTCTTAAAAACGCGGCGGGAAAAGGGAGCAAATGCAGACGCCCGGTAATGATTCTTGATGCACAAGCCCGCGCGTAAGCAAGGGCGAATCATCCAACGCTAGCTGATGCCGCGGGCTTGCGGACGTTAAAGTGGCGTGTGTAGATTCGCCCTTGCTTGCGCTCGGGCTTGTGCAGGTAAGTGGGCGTTTGTTGTTTCGCCCTTGCTACCGAGCAGGGCTTGCGGACGGTAATTTCGCGGTGAATGATTCGCCCTTGCTTACGCGCGGGCTTATGCATCATCGGTAACTGGGATCCAGGGGCAAAGATATTTCTATTTAACAACGCCGCGTTTTGACGTCTCGATAAATTCCAAGAGCTGGTCCACTTCTTTGACACCGCTGATCTTTTCACGGATCCTTTCGACAGCCTGAGTTGTATTGAGTTTGGCTGAGAGCAGCAGGTGAAAGGCGTGGCTGAGGCTTTCGATCGTTTCTTTTGCATAACCGCGGCGTTTCAACCCGACGCGGTTGAGGCCATAACATTTGGCGTGGTTTCCCTGAATTATCGCAAAGGGCATTGCGTCCTTTACAACCACAGAGTAGCCGCCTATAAACGCTTCAAAACCCACTCGACAAAATTGGTGTACACCCGAATAAGCACCGACGCTGGCCCTGTCGGCGATCATAACGTGTCCCGCAAGCGTGGCGGCATTGGCCATGATGATGTTGTTGCCAAGCTGACAATCGTGAGCCACATGAGACTGGGCCATCAGCAAATTGTCATTACCGATCTTTGTCAGTCCCCCGCCGCCCGCGGTCCCGCGATGAATTGTTACGAATTCGCGAATGTGATTCCGCTCGCCAATCTCGGTAGCGGTCGGTTCGCCGTCGTATTTCAAATCCTGAGGTGCAAGCCCGATCGAGACAAACGGAAAAATATGGGTTTCATCCCCGATGGTTGTTTGGCCATCAATAACGACGTGCGAGTCGAGCCTTACGCCATCGCCGAGACGCACCTCGGCTCCGATCGTACATAGCGGGCCGATATAACAGTCTTTGCCGATCTTGGCGTCAGAGCTGACCAGGGCTGTTTCGTGTATAAAGGATGCCATTCTGATTTTGAATTAATATTTAGGATCAGAGGCATCAACGGCGTCGTCCGCCGGATCGGATGTTACAGGTACAGGGTTTCGTAATACGAGAATTAAAAAAACTGCCGAAACGATAAGCCCGAGAACAGGTGAAAATCCACCGGCCACACCGGATGAAAAAAAGCCGATCAGTCCGAGATTTTTCTTGTTTCTCTTTATTCCGAGCATTAGCGGAATAGCTCCGAAAAACAAGCCAATTAACACGCCGCCGGCTAAAATGTAATAAAAGTACTGAACGTATACTTGATTAAGTTCTTCGGTGTTCATATTTTTTTTATTCCGCAGGGCGATCGGAGATGATAGACAAAATTTCAGCTTCGGCGGTGACATGCCCGTCAACCATCGCAACGCCGTGCATTTTTTGGACTTTTTTTCCGATCCTAAGAGCGGTTACCTCGAGTATCAGCGTGTCTCCGGGCACGACCGGGCGTCTAAATCTGGCATTTTCGATCCCGGCAAAAAAGGGAATTTTTTTATCACGATCCTCTAATTCTCTGAGCGCGAGTATCGCACCAACCTGTGCCAACGCTTCGATCTGTAGCACGCCCGGCATTACTGGTGCTTCGGGAAAGTGTCCCTGGAAAAAATGTTCGTTAATCGTTACTTGTTTAACGCCGACGATTCGTACACGCGGTTCGAGCTCGATGATCTTATCGACCAGCAAAAATGGAAATCGGTGAGGTAAGATCTGCTGAATTGCGACTGAATCAAGAATGGTCATAAAAAACGTGCGGACAGAAAATATATAAGCCAAAAGCCGGCAAAACGCAATTTCGCCGGCTCATGGCCATTAAGAGACGATTGTTTATCTGCCTATTTCGGAGTAGCTGTCGACGCTGTCGAAGCCGGTCGCGCGTTGTAATAGATTATAAAATCCTTAGTGATGTCTGACGCGGGGTCCAGAGCAAGTATCGCGTTGGCGCTTGCCAGTGCGGCGATATCCAGAACAACGGCAAAACCTTTCAGCTTTGCATAATCCTGGATTGCTTTGCTGATGTCAGCCGAAACAGGTCCGAGGACTTCGCCGCTCCGTCGTTCGACACGAGCGTCAAATTCCTTTTTCTTAAATTCGCCTTCCCGCTGAAGCCGCTGACCTTCGTCCTGCTTTGCCAGAATCGCTTTTTGATCGACCGGTACACCAGGTTTTTGCAAGTTGGTCAGTTCTTCGGAGACCTTATTAAGTTTGGTTTGAATTGTTTGCAATTCAGTGCCAAAGGGCTTCATTTCGACATCAAGAGCTTTTAGGGCATTGATGTATTTTGTAACGCCGTCTTTTTCTTCGGCAAACGCACCGGTATCGATCCAACCGATCTTTGTAACCGCTGCTCCGGTCTGGGCAAATGCACTAACAGCAAATATGGCCGCAAAAACGAAGCTGAGGGCTAACGTAGTAAATCTTTTCATGTTTTTATAAAACTCCTTAATCTGACAGAAAGAGCTTTATCGCCCCTCTTATCTTCATGTACTTTGAAACCTATTTTACGAAAAGTGTTGCTTTACGATTCGAAAAAAGAAACGCAATAGTAATTAAAAGAAAATTCAATGTCAATTTTTCGCAGCCTAAAAAGTACGACCGACGGTAAATCTAAATCCATTACGCTTGCCCGGCAAAAAGATACCGGGAAGTTCCTCGGTAAAACCGATCTTTGCATTCGGATTATAGAAATAGATCAGCCGGAAAGGCACGTTTACGATCGGCACCTGGACGCGAAGTTCGATGCCCAAACTTGCTTTGTAATCTTTTAGCTTGCCAAATTTAGCAGCGTCGACATCGAGCACCGAATTTTGCTGAACTTCGCCACGCAGAAAAAGCTGCTGGATCTGGGGCGAAAGGCTAGTCGGACAGCCAAAACGGTTCCCGCGGCAAAACTCGGTTATGAAATCTGTTTTCGTCAAAACGCGGCCGCGAAAATATAAGACGCTACCAAAGCTGCTTTCCAGCACGGGGGTATTGATCAGCCCGAGGGCGGTCAACCGGCCAGCTCCTAAAAACAGGTCGTCCGCGAGAAATTCGCTATTGATAATTTGTCTTTCCGACTTTCTTAAATTAAAAACCGAACCGACATCGCCAAAAAAGGCGAGAGTTGCCGGGCCAAAGATAGGCACACGGTATTCGACGTTCGCCAAAAGCTGCGTGTCGCTGCCGATAAATCGGAAGTTACGCGAAAACAAGGCAGGATTTGCTCCGCCGATTCCTGTCACCTGGCCGAGTGTGATCAGTTCCGCGACATCGCGGGCGGGAAGTCCTGTATTCGTATCTGCCGTACCAAACGAATTTGTCGTCAGAATAACGTTGCGGCTGGTGATAAAAGTGTCAAATGGTGCGACCGGGCCGATGGATCGGGATTCGTAACCGCGAATATCGTTTTCGCTGCCCAGAAAATATCGTTCAAAGGCGGGCACGCCGCCAATAAACGCGATCGAATTTGCGTTTCGTACTTTGTTAGACAAGCCAAAGGTACCGATCGTTCCCGCCTGAACACGAAATGCGAATACGTGCGGATCTCGTGACCGCTTATTTCTAACCGGTATGAATTGCGAATACGTAATGTTGGGCTGATACGTGCGGACATCGCCGCCGAGACCCGCAACGGCGACTGAGAATGAGAGCGATTTCCCGCTTCGCGTGTCAATTCCGTTAGCCGACGGCTGGCGGGTGTCATAGACAAATGTTCCCGTAACGCGGCTGGTCAAAATATTTGGCTGGCGGAAAATGACCGGGATGCGTGCCGCCGGGTCGGCTGAGGCGTTCACTGCCGGGTCCGCGATGCTGGTCGCCGATATTTGGTAAGACAAACCGATTCTGGAAAACTGAGTGAAGCGGCGTTTCTTAAAAAATACTTCAGAAAGCGGAGCAGTCGCAAAAACATTGGCTCCGTACGTGCTCTGCGTAAACAGATTTGCCGAATTGGTCGTCACCGTGCCGAGCGGGTTAAAAAGGTCGTTCAAAATGTCCTGATTTTGCGTCAGCGACGTTCCCTCGCCAAAAAATTTATTGCGGCTCGCAAAAACTGAAAACCCGACCGATAGCGGCCGATCGCGAAAATATGGCTGCTGATACGTAAACTGCAAACTCTGCTGCCGGTTACCGACCCCAACGCTGAACGAAAGGATCTCGCCGGTTCCGGCCAAATTGTTGGTCGAATATTCGAGTCCAAAAAACGAACCTCCGATACCCGACACACCACCGTTAAACGAGATCTGCTGACGACCTTTTTCTTTGACCTTGAGGATCAGATCGACATCGCCTTTTTCTTCGTCGGTCCTGATCTCGATGTCCTGATCTTTGTCGATCGGGTCGAAATATTGTGTTTGATTTAACCGGGCGACCGAGATATCGAGATAGCTCTGGTTGTAAATATCGCCCTCGTTGATCAGAAACTCGCGGCGCATCACCTTGTCACGCGTAAATGTGTTACCGGTAAATTCGAGCCGGCGGAGGGTAAACTGCTTGCCTTCATCGATAATTATAGTGATGTCGACAATGCCCTCGTCCGGCTTTGCGGGATTATCTTTGAATTCAGGATCAAAGTCAGCGGCGTATTGCACAAAACCCTGTTTGCCGTATTCCTTTTTAAGGTCGTCGTACACGGCGTCCGACAGACGTTTGCCGTCGGCGATCTCTCCTTTTTTTAAACCAACGAATGCGAGGATGAGCTGTTCCGAAAAGATCGAGTTGCCCTCGACCTTGAGTTCGCCAAGGCGAAAGACCTTGCCCTCCGTGACCGGCACACGAATTTTTAGGGTGTCATCCACTGAAGTCAAAAGCGGGATCGGGAAATTTTTAACAATCGGAAACCCGGTCCGTTTAGAGCCGAGGCCGACGACTTCGGGTTCGCCGATCCGGGCCTGAAAATAACCCTTTGACCACATATATGACCGGACATTCTTTTGTAGATCGTGTTCGAGCTTTCGCATGTCTAGAATGTCCATGCCCTTAACACGGGAAATAAGGCCTGTTTCCTTAACCAGGGTCAGTTCATCGCGGAGTTCCCCATCTTTAAAATGCTGATTCCCCTCAAAATCGATCTCTACAATGCGTGAGCGAAGGCCTTGATCGATGACAAAGGTAACGGCGATCGAAGTTGCCGAGACCTCTTCTTCCTCGATCGTGACCTTGGCGTTGGGATAGCCTTTCGATGCGAGCATTTCCCGCAGAATACGTGTCGCTCCGCGTGCCTTGACCGGATCGTAGATAGACTCTTTTGAAACGCCGACGCGCTTTTCGCGGAACTCTTTTAGAATGTCCGATTCGGAAAGTGCCTTAGCACCTTTGAATTGTAGATCGCGGATGATCGGGAGCTCGCGGACCTCGAATATCACATTGACGCCGCCGCGAATGCCATCCTCAGTCAGAACACGGGTCGCAGTTTTATCAAAAAAATTGAGGGACAATAGTTCCTTCAGATCGCGTTCGAGCGCGGCAGGATCGTAGATATCGCCGGTTCGCGTTTTGATGTAGTAAAGCAGATCTTCGTCACGAAGTCGTCGGTTGCCCTGGATGTCAACGCTTTCGACTATCTGCTGAGTCTGTTCGGCTGAGACAATATGATTGACCGCACTATCGCTGGTTTTGGCAAAGGCCGGAAAAGCAAAAAATGCCGAAACCAATACGACAAATCCGAGTGCGCGAAGATTATTCATAAATCGGAAACTTCCCTATTATTGCAAATTAAAAAGCTTCGAAAAGCTTTCGGTCTGCCGAGTTTTTCGCCGGATAAAAGTAAAACGTAGACCAATAAAAACGGCAGTTCAATCGTCGGATTTTACTTGCCTTCTATGATTCTCTCAAAACCCAGCAGGTTGCCCTGCGGAGCCGTACCAGCAAACTTACGAATTATACTAGGAAAGCAGATGAAAACAAAAAGGCAAACCCGTGTGCGTTTATATCGCACACGGGTAATCGGGCGTCGCCCGTTTTATTTGATCGGGCCGGATGCGTCAGGATCAGGCTTTATGTGTCAGCTCTTTCTCCGGTTTTGAAGTCAAAACCTGTCTAAATGCCAGCTTATCGGTGTCGGCATAAACCTCGACGGTACTTTCCTCTGCGATTTCGCCCTGGATCAAAGCTTCGGAGAGTTCGTCCTCGACATATTTCTGCAAGGCTCGTCTTAACGGACGGGCTCCGTATTTCCGATCGGCGCAGGTTTTATCGATCAACCATTTTCGTGCGCTGTCCGTGAGAACGATCTTTAATTCGCGTGATTCGACAATTTTATTCAATTTTGCGATCTGCAGATCGATGATCTGCCAAAGGTCGGCATCGGTCAGCTCGTCAAAAAGGATGATCTCGTCCAGGCGATTTATAAATTCAGGTGCAAAGGTCTGTTTGACCTGCGACATCACTTCGTCTTCAAGTTGCCCTCGTGTCGCGGCGGCGTTAGCCTGAAATCCCATCGACGAACGCTTTTGTATGACACGTGCGCCGAGATTTGAGGTCATTATAAAGATCGCATGTTTACAATCGATGGTCTGACCGAGGGCGTCGGTCAAAATTCCATCCTCAAAAACCTGGAGCAGAACGTTAAAAAGATCGGGGTGTGCCTTTTCAACTTCGTCAAAGAGCACAACGGCGTAAGGCGAACGGCGAAGTTTTTCGGTCAACTGCCCGCCTTCCTCATGGCCGACATATCCCGGAGGCGAGCCGATGAATTTAGAGACCGAGTGTTTCTCCATAAATTCGCTCATATCAAAGCGGATCAGGGCGCGTTCGGATCCGAACAGATATTCGGCGATCGAGCGGGCGACTTCGGTTTTGCCGACGCCCGTAGGTCCAAGAAAAAGGAATGAGCCAACCGGGCGACTTGGATTTTTTAGTCCGGCGCGAGATCGCCGGATCGCTCGGGCAAGAGCCGAGATTGCCGGACGCTGTGACACGATACGTTCGTGCAGAGCGGTCTCGATTGTCAATAATTTTTCAGCTTCTTTCTGTTTGACCGACATTACTGGGACGCCGGTCCAGCGGGCGATGACCTCGTCAACATCGTCTTTTGTGACCTCGACCGAATAGAACGAATCTTCTAGTGATCGCAACTCGTACGAGATCAACTGGTCTTCGTTCGCGGCGGCCCGTTTCCAATTCTCTACGGTTTCTTTCCACGACGGCTCACCTCGATTTTCGTTCTGGTGACGCAGCTTGGCACGGGCTCCGGCCTCGTCCAGAACATCGATCGCTTTGTCGGGCAGGAATCGGTCGGGTATGTAGCGGTTGGATTGAGTTACGGCAGCAGAAAGAGCCTCGGCCGTGTAACGAAGCTGGTGAAAAGCTTCATATCGTTCTACAACGCCCTGAATGATCTCAAGGGCCTCGGCCTCATTCGGAGGCTCGATCTTGACGGACTGGAAACGACGTTCGAGAGCACGGTCTTTTTCGATCGTCTTTCTATATTCTCCCGGAGTCGTCGCCCCGATACATTGAATGTCGCCGCGCGATAACGCAGGTTTTAAAATATTTGCAGCGTCGAGTGTCCCTTCGGCCGAGCCGGCTCCGACGAGCGTGTGAAGTTCATCTATAAAGACAATATTTTCGTCGCTCTCTTTTAATTCGGCCATGATCTTTTTGAGGCGTTCCTCAAACTGGCCGCGATATTTGGTGCCCGCTACTACTAGAGAAAGATCGAGCGAGAGTATTCGTTTGTTCTCGAGAAAGGTCGGAACATTCTTATCGACGATCCGCTGGGCGAGGCCCTCGACGATCGCAGTTTTGCCGACACCGGATTCACCAATCAGAACTGGATTGTTTTTTGTCCGGCGGCACAGGATCTCGATTATGCGTTCCAGCTCGGGCTCGCGTCCGACAAGCGGGTCAAGCCGTCCCTCGGCCGCATCGACGGTCAGGTCGCGTGTAAACTCGAGCAGGCCGGGTGTCTTTGAATTGTCCTTGTTGGCGGCCAGCACGCCCGGGATTCCGCTTTGTTTCGTCATCTCTTCGCGGACGTTGTTCAGCCGCAGGCCATAGCCGAAGAGTATCTCCGCAGCGACGGATTTTTCCTCTCGAACAATGCCTAGGAGCAGGTGTTCGGGGCCGATGTGACGATTCTTTAGCTGGCGGCTCTCGTCGTTTGCATAAAATAGAATCTGTTTGGTCGCGGCTGACAGATGGAGTTCGGCAGATTGCGGGATGCGGTCGCGTAAGACAATTCGTTCCTCGACATCGCGGCGGATCGATTCAACGGTCAGAACATGACGAAACGGAAAAAAGCGGGCGGATAACGATTTATCCTCGCGCATCAGTCCGAGCAGAATATGCTCCGGGGCAATTACCTGCGATCCATATTGTAGGGCCTCGTAACGGGCAAAGAAAATTACTCTTCGGGACCTTTCCGTGTAGCGTTCAAACATAGGATTCGGGTTCCGATCGACCGTTAACAAATCTAAATATAACGGAAAATCGGGCGGATTATGACAGACTATTTCAACTTAAGTTTTCTACGAACTGTCATTAGAGAAAGCATTAAAGAGGTGCAGAATCCAAAAGAAACCAGGGAAATTACACCTTTTTTATCAAATAAATGCGAGCGTCTAGTTTGCCAGACCGGACTCGGTTTCAATCTCGCGAATTTCGTCCTCGTGAATCTCGCGAACCAGCGCTTCATCTTTTTTAGAAATGCTGTTAAGAATCTCCCCGGCCGGGGCAAGTTCGACACGCGATGTTAGGACTCGGGCGATGCGTTTAGGAAGAAGTTTTGGGGCAATGTTAGCGATCGAATCCGCCAAAGCAACTACATCGCCTCCGCCCGACCAATGCTCGCGAACGACAGAAGCATCAGAACGATTTACCAGACGGAGCAGAACCAATGCGACGACATATAGGTCGTCAACCTGGCCTATAAACGGGAACACGTCCGGAATAAAATCGATAGGCGATACTACATAGACGATCGCTGCGAGGAACAACGCTTTTTCAGCGGTCGGCACCCGCACGTCTTTGAGCAAGCGACCGAGGAGCATGACGAAATTCGGCAAAAACATCAAAAAGTTGCGCATCCGGCCTTTTAATTCCGACTTTTCACGACGTTTCACTTTTGCCATGCCTACTCCTGTCTTGCTCATAGTGTCTCCTCTTGCTGGTATGGTCATAGTCTAAAAACAACTGGAGCTTTGTGCAAGTTTCACCCTATTCTGTTGTGTGGTAATTTATGTGTCAAGCCTATGATTTTGCAAAAAATACGAGAGCGGGCGGCAGCCGACCCTCAACATATAATTCTTCCGGAAGGCGAAGATTTCCGCGTCGTTCAGGCCGCCGCGATCTGTGCAGCCGAGGGGATCGCCAGGATCACGATCTTGGGTAATGAAGACAAGATTCGATCGCTCGCGGCTGAAGGCGGCGTAAACCTAAATGGCGCTCAGATCCTCGACCATAGAAAATCACCGGATTTTGGAAAGTTCGCAACCCTTTACCATCAAATGCGTCGCGCAAAAGGTGTGACACTTGAGGAAGCCGAACAGGCGGTCAAAGACCCGCTATATTTCGGGAACCTTATGGTTCGCGATGGTCGGGCCGACGGTTCGGTTGCCGGAGCCACCAATACCACCGCCCACACTGTTGCGGCGGCGTTGAGATGTATCGGCGTCTGCGACGGATTTAAAACCGTTTCAAGTTTTTTTCTGATGGTTGTGCCTGATAAAAAATTTGGCGCCGGGGGTGCGATGATCTATGCCGATTGCGGCGTCGTGGTCGATCCGGATGCGGGCCAACTGGCTGAGATCGCGATCGCCTCGGCGGATTCGTGCCGGGCTCTGCTCGAGGTTGATCCGCGTGTGGCGATGCTCTCATTCTCAACAAAGGGAAGTGCCAGGCACCCGATCATTGACAAAGTCGTCGAAGCCGCGAAAACTGTCCGTGTCCGCAGGCCCGATCTCGCCATCGATGGCGAACTTCAGGCCGACGCCGCCCTTGTCAAATCGGTTGGCGAGTCGAAAGCTCCGGGCTCGGAAGTTGCCGGTCAGGCAAATGTTTTGATCTTTCCAGACCTTAACGCGGGCAATATTGCCTATAAGCTGACCGAACGACTAACCGGCGGCACCGCCATCGGCCCGATCCTGCAAGGACTCGACCGGCCGTGCAACGACCTCTCACGCGGCTGCAAAGCCGAAGATATCGTTGACGCGGTCGCGATCACGGCGGTTCAATCACAAGCCCGAAAAGCCGTTTGAAATCGATAGGTAGTTCAGCTCAATCTTTATTCAAAAACTGGTTGGGGTTCGGGGCGATTGGCAGTGGGGAAAAAGCATTCCCGCGGGGCCATTTTTCGTAGCTCCTTGTCCTTGTACATCGATTCATCGGCCTCGGCGATGATGGATTCGATCGACCGCGAACTACGCGGATCGAACGTCGCGATACCGATGCTGCACGAAATATCATACGGAAGGTCGCTTTGCTTGTTGTGCTCAGCCAATCGCCCTTTTATCCGATCGACCATCATTACCGCGCTTTCGTCGGTCGAACCGATCGTTAGGATCACAAATTCATCCCCGCCCCATCTTGCCACAAGATCTGCGCTTCGCATGACGGAACCAAATACGTTTGCGAGTGCGATAATCGCGTCGGATCCGGCTTCGTGACCGTATGTGTCGTTGATCTTTTTTAGACCGTCCATGTCGGCAAAGAGCAGATTAAGCCCGCGAGCCGTGCCCGAGTGTTTCTCTAATTTGATCTGCTGTTTGGCATGCGTTAAAAAGCCGCGGCGGTTGTAAAGCTTTGTCAGATCATCTGTTAGCGACAAATTGCGGAGGGCCTTTTCGGCCGCTAAAAGCATTGTCACATCCTGGGCGTGCCCGAGTACATAAGGGCGGCGGCCCGGTTCCGCCACAAGAATATTATGGTACCGCCACGCCCGGCGATCGCCGTTTTTAGAAATTAGTGTTAAATAACCTTGCGAAATGCCAGCGTCTTCGATCTCTCTGAGATAATCTGCAAATTGTGGATGGTATTCTAACGGGAAAAAGTCGCGCAGGCTCTTGCCCACCACCTCGTCCTGAGAGTAGCCGAGGGCGGAAAGCAGTGCCGGATTTACCTTGGTCATGATGCCGTCCAGATCGTGCAGACTGATCAGGCTCTGGCCATAATCGAAAAGTTCCCGAAATTTTTTCTCATTGCTGGCAAGTTTGTTCTCGATCGCTCGCCGCCGCAGGTCCGAATGATGGCTCATCGAACTAAAATAGAAAATTGCACCAGACATGAGAACGATGCTGGTCATTACCGTCAGCATGACCCCGACGCCAGTATCATAAAGCCCCATATTTTGGCCGACTATCCGTAAAAGACCGATGATAGTAGGCAGAAAGACCACGATCGGTAACAGCCGCCGGACAGCAACACCCCCGATACTGTTGCTGAGAAACAGATTTATCAAACGGCTTTCCCGGTTCGCGGCGAGACACCCAATCGCCAAGATTAAGAAGCAAAATGCAGTATGCAGACCGAGGCCGTTGAATGCAGTTGTCCCATTAAAAAGCTGGGCTCCGTACAGATGGCCGAGCAAGGCGGCAAATGTCAGTATCAAAGCGGAGATCGCCAGATATTCGCTGGCCAGTGAGTATTTTTTACGCCTGTTGATTCGGCGATTGAGAAGGATTATCGCGAGCCCGATAAGCAGAAAATTGGCCGCCGCCTGGGGCGACATGTGGACTATCTGATTAGATCGTATGCCGGCGGCATCAATCGTCACGGCCGATTGGTGAAATCCGATATCCCAACCAAAAATTAGATTGAGAGATGCTTCGCCCCCGATCATGATCGCAGAACCGGCTAGAATAATATGTAGTTTCCCGTTGACGCGGCCGGTATTGTGAGCCGTCAGGTAAAGGGCGATCGAGCACATCAAAAGACCCGCCGCCGTGCTCAACTTCATTGACGGGAAACCCGGGATCACCTCCGTCAGAACTCGAACATCCAGAACCCAGCCCAAGAAAACCGCCGACACGATCGCGATTATTAAAAGCGAGCCGTATCCGACGACTCTTTTCAGAGTCCTGATTATGGTTAAGTTTTTAGACATTCAAAAAATTGTCTTAAGCCCGGGAGAATTTGTTGGTTATTGAAGACTGGGTGGGAAGGGTTTCAAGTCAGGTTAAATAATAACGGATGTGCCCTGAAAAGAAAAGGTTTTAATTGTGTCATGGGTCACAATACGGATCTGCACCGGCTAAAGCCCTAAATAGCACGGTATCAACGTTTTTATAGTTGAGCAGTGCTTGTCGAACCAATCCGTTGGAGGCAGTCGGGACAGAGACAATCACGATATTTCGAACTCAATCGAGTTGTGTCATCGACGGGCAGCTCGACATGTGAGCACCAACAACCGCCAAGCTTAGCACCGCAGCCAAAGCTGTTGCCGCACGACTCGCAAACTTTTTGCTGAGGCTTAGGATCGTTTATCTCTGTCATAGACATCTCTTTCTCCGGGCGGACGAGTTTTCCAGCGTTTATGTATCCACATCCATTGGTCGGGATATGTCCGAATGATCTTTTCGATCTCGGCCGTAAATGCAGCCGTCGTGTCGATAATATCCTGTTTGCGATTGCCGGTATTGACCGGTTCCAGCAAAGCTCCGTGAACGAGTTTATATTTCCGTTCGGATTGGGCCCAAACACAAAAGATCGGGTAGATAAGAGAATTTGACCTCAGGGCGATCGTGGCCGGGCCGCTGGTTGTGGATGAGGCCATCCCGAAAAAAGGAACAAACACGCCTTCTTTTGGCTGGACATTTACATCGGACAAAATTCCGAGAATGCCGCCGTCGCGCAAGATTTTTGATCCGGCAAGCGCCGCATTTTTTTTATTGATCGGCGTATTGCCATAGCGGGATCGGATGCCGTTAAGGAACGCGTCAAGTTTGGGATTGTCGAGCGGACGGGCAAAAAAACTCATCGGCTTATAAAGTGCGGAAAACCCAAAAACCGACAATTCCCAATTTCCCAGATGCCCGGTCACTACCAGAACGCCCCGCTTCTCGCGCTCGTTTTGCTCATAGACTGATTGTGCCTCGGCGTCGAGATTCAGATCCAAGATGTCGGCCAGATTCTCCCTTGAGTATTTGTGAAACTGGCTCAGTTCGCCAAGCACGCGACCCAGGTTTTCAAACGAGCCTTTTAGTATCCGGCTTCGCTCAACCAAACTCTTTTCCGGAAAGGCGATCGCCAGATTTGTCATCCCGGTATGGCGAAGCTCGCGGATGAAAAACGGCAGCGCTCGCATAATGCCAATGCTCAGCGAAACGGCGATCTTGCGGGGAAGCGCTCCCAGAACCAGAAAGGCAATTCGCGCGGCTCCATATTCTAATCGGACAAGGTTTTTAGATTTTTTGGCCATTGGGGTCGTTCGAGGCTGAAGTTTACTTTAGATTTATTAGACAACTAATTCAACAATGGCCCGTCTGTAACTGTTACAAAAGTCTTGTAAAGCCCTAAGAATGTCATGCCGAAAGAGCCAGTAAATACGGTGGTTCTAGCCGTTACCGGCTTTGTAACATGTCGTTTTTGTCATTTCGTTGACGGATGCACTTCTCAGGGCCGTGCTTTTCGTTGCTGTCTTGCAACTCGACGCTTTTTTCTCAATCATATTCTTGGGTAAACCCATCACAATCCTAAAGTTAAAGGATGGCCTCGAACCGGGTCAGAGGCAACCTATAGTTTTACCCTAATTTTTGTTGGTAAAGTGCTAACCCTTGATACATTGCACAAAATTAACACCGTGCACATAAATCGGGTTTTCCGCACAAAATTAGCCCGAACCCTTATAAAGAGGATGTTCGGGCTCAATGCAGAAAAAAGTCTCCCCACAGGTTAAGGAGAGGCTTTTTCTATTAGGTTTTTTTTGTTGTCTTCTTTTTTGGACGTTTTTGCTTTTCCACGGGTAAAGCCGTTTCAATTTTAGGGGGCTCATCCGGTAAAAAGGAAAGGGAAGGTATCAGGAGCGGCTGGTAAGGGCCTCTGCCTGTAATCATAGCAATTGATTCCCGAGCCGCTGCGTAAAGTATAGAAGCCCCGTTTACGCGAACTAATAACTCAGCTTTTTCCTCGGGATAACCCTTTAAAACTCGAAAAAAGCCGGTGATTCCCACATTGACTGAATAAGGAAACCGCCTTTCTTTTTGGCCCGCTTTAATGTTAAGTTCGACACGCCAGCGTGATCCATCCTCTTCACTTCGGAAAATGTCAGAATCCACACGAATGTGCGGTCTAATTCCGTCCAGAGCTGTTTCGGCAAAATCACCGTCAAACCCCTTTTTGACTTCAAAAAGCGATTTGCGAAAGAAATAATATTCGATTGCGAGTGGGCTTTGGCTCATAAGGTTATTCAGGATGCCAGAGCAAGATCTGGGGCTACCGGGGCCAGTGGTCGGACGGCCCGCCCGACAGACGTTTCCGTTTCCGGAATAATTGGAGAGCATCTGCCCAAGGCCGGATGCCGCAGTCCTTCCGAAACCGTAATCCAGGGCATCGAAGATGGGGCACCCATTCGTGCATGCACATCTACCACAAGATCAATCTCTTCATGTTCATAGGTGGCGTAAGTCTTCGCTGCAAAACAACCCCTTGCACAAGTGTATTCTGGTGGTAAGGACGGTCGGGTCACCTTGGGCGCAAGTTTCTCCGACGCATCCACAAGCTGAACGCGAACGCCCAAGGCACCAAGAAGATCATAGAAACTCGAAATAGTCGGATTTCCGTCTACAGAAAGCATCTTGTATAGACTCGTGCGCTCCAAGCCTGTCATTTTTGACAATTCAGAATATCCTATTGCTTTCGCAACATTTCTTAGTGCAGATAAAAATACACGATAATCTCCATCCAGAGCGGCTTCATTAAGATATTCAAGCGCTAATTCTCGGTCCTGAAGAGACTCAATTAAGAACTCGTCAAAATTACCCGTTTTCATTTTTTTATCGGACATTAGTATGTTCCGTTCTCCTGTCATTAGTCTTTACGAAAATCCGCCAAATATGTTTTCGCAAGCACTATGTCTGCATCTTGCTCTTTCTTACTTCCCTTCGTACCCGCGCACAAAAGCAACACAGTTTCTTTACCGACTTGGGCAAAATACAATCTGTATCCCGCTCCAACGTCAATTCTAAGTTCAAATACGCCATCACGAACGGATTTAGCATTGCCAACTAGGTTGAGTTTCAGACGATCAATGCGTACAAAAAGGGCAGCTTTGGCTTTCTTGTCCTTTAAACGCTTGAACCATTCCTTAACGGGCGATTTTCCGTCTTTCGTGTTGTAATACTGAACTTCCATCAGTTACAATCACTATGCACAAAAGTGTTGCATACAATCAACACTCACGCAAGTGAAAAGATGTCCTAATTAACAACCAAGTTGTATTTTTTTTTGCAAGAGCATTATATAAGCGATTGATAAAATGAGATTACTTTATAGCATTTTATCGTATTAAGAGAAACCCAACTACTTCATCAAGCATGGCATCCACTAATTCTTCCTGACGACTTTTGCTCATGTAATCATTCTCCATTTGTCATTTGGTTGACAATGCTTTGTCTATATGTGGTTAGCCGCCGATGTCGCCAGACGATCCAGCAAAGGCGAAAGTGCGATTATTACTACATGCGCTGACACAAGGGCGGCTATATGGAAAGTTATCAAATTACGAAAGTCTTACAATTACGACGCTTCGGACCTGTTAGAGTTGTAAGTGGGAAATAAATTCCCGACGTTAAGTTAACAAGTTTAGAGGAATTTAATTGTGCAAAATGTAATCGAGTTTGAGCCTTCGCGTTCCGGTAAATACAATTGGAACACGATATTTTTTGTAGGCGCATTTCATTTGGTGGCCGTAGCCGCGCTGTTCACGTTTAGCTGGCAAAATGCTCTCGCCGCGTTTATTTGCTGGTGGGTGGCGGCGAGCTGGGGAATCGGTATTGGATACCATCGTCTGCTGACCCATCGCGGTTTTACAACCTCAAAATTCATGACTCGCTTTTTGGCGACGTGCGGCACGTTCGGTTTACAGTCGGGTCCGATCACTTGGGTCACGACCCACAGGCTGCATCATGCCTTTACTGACACTGACAAAGATCCGCACAGCCCGCGTAACGGTATCTGGTGGTCGCACATGGGATGGATCTTCAAAGGCACAGCACAGGCCCAGTCGCAGGCGACGATGCAGCGATATTCGCCCGATCTGATGAATGACCCTTATCTCCGATGGCTCGATAAATATTATTATGTAACCACGCTATTGGCAGCGGCGATACTCTTTGCCATCGGCGGCTGGACGATGGTTGTCTGGGCAATTGTTTTTCGCGTGGCTGTCAGTTGGCATTTTACATGGCTCGTCAATTCGGCAACGCATCTCTGGGGTTCGCGACGATTTGAGACACGGGACGATTCGCGTAATAACGCACTCGTTGCTGCGGTCACGTTTGGCGAAGGCTGGCACAATAATCACCACTCGTTTCCTCGTTCAGCAAAACACGGTCTGACCTGGAAAGAATTTGACATAAACTGGTATCAGCTGCAGATCATGGAAAAATTAGGCGTGATCAATAATGTTTATGCATACGATCTGGCTACCGAATCTGAGACTCCAAAAGAACTCCGTAAAGCAGCATAATTAAGCGGACAATATAAAGACGAAAAAGGGAAAATTGAAACAGCGGGTTTCAATTTTCCCTTTTCCGTTCTACATTTCAGTTAGCTATGCGTCGCCGAAAAACCACAATTTTCTTTCTCGTGCTGGGTATCAGCCTGTCAGCGCTGGCGGTAACGCTGAATATCGGCTGGATACTTTTGAATTTGAGGGAAGTGGCACTCTTGGTATTTGGAGTGATCTTTTTTGCGTTGATCATCACCGGATTGATTCTAAATACGATCTTTCTGCTTCGGGAGATCCGCCGCAACGAGCAGCACGACGCATTTCTCAATGCCGTTACGCATGAATTAAAAACGCCCATTGCGTCCATTAAACTTTATTTAGAAACACTAAAAGCGCGAGATCTGGACAAAGCAAAGCGAGAAGAGTTTTACGACATAATGCTGGCGGACAATCAGCGCCTTCTCGATACCGTCGAACAAGTGCTGCAGGCCGGTCGCACGCGCGAGAAAAAGCGTTTGATGAATCTAGCCGAGATCGATCTCGCCGAGTTGCTCAATGAGACCATCTCGATTGTCATATCGCGACGGCACATCGCCGAATCGTCGATCCGGTTTTCGGACTCGCCCATGCCGATCAGGGTGCTGGGCGATCGTGTCGAGCTGCAAGCAGCATTTGCAAACCTGCTTGATAATGCCGTGAAATACTCGACCGGCGAGCCGAGGATCTCGGTACGTCTGAAACCGCTGGGCGCCGACAAGGCCGAAATTTACTTTAGGGATAACGGGATCGGCCTTTCACGCGCCGATCTAAAACGTGTTTTTAACCGCTTTTATCGGGTCCTGAATAAATCCAGCGATGCCGCCAAAGGCACCGGTCTTGGACTTTCGATCGTTCTTTCGATAGTTAAGAAGCACGGTGGCCGGGTCAAGGCCCACAGCAAGGGCGTGGGCAAAGGGTCATCGTTTATCGTGCAACTGCCGCGGGTGTAAGATCTCGCGGATCTCAAGGCCGGGAATTTCGCGGCGTCGTGATGGAATACTTTATTTATGCGAATACTGATTGTCGAAGACGAAGAGCATCTGGCCGACGGACTTCGGTTTAATATGGAGGCCGAGGGCTTTGAGGCCGAGATCGCCGGTGACGGAAATATTGCTCTCGAGAGGCTAAACGATTCGCATTTTGACGCCGTTGTTCTGGATGTGATGCTGCCGACAGTGGACGGTTTTGAGGTCGCCCGGACGATGCGCGAACGGTCCGATTACACACCGATCCTGATGCTAACGGCCCGCGGGCGACCCGAGGACGTCTTGCTGGGATTTGAGGCAGGGACCGACGATTACCTTGCTAAACCCTTTGATCTAAATATCTTTCTCGCTCGGTTAAACGGATTGCTTCGTCGCACGAGGTGGAATCGAGCTGAACCGGAAACCGGTGATGAGACCAGCGTGATAGCGATCAATGGCCGAACGATCGATCTGGAAAACCTCGAACTGCGACACGGCGACGAACTGTTTCAACTAACGCTGATGGAGACGAAATTACTTCAGTAT
>JBGTCS010000309.1:0-6889 GCA_041748715.1 Pyrinomonadaceae bacterium
GATCTTGACCGGTTCGAACCCGAATCTCTTGGCGGCGTCGATCGCTTCAAAAACCTGTTCGAGGGCATCGACACCGGTAATTTCGGCAAATTTGTCGCGGTCCAGGCTGTCGAGACTTAGTGTTACGCGGTCGAGCCCGGCGTCCCGCAAGGCGGCGGCATGACGCGGGAATGTAAAACCGTTTGTAGTCAGAGCAAGATCGGTGAGTCTGGGTTTTAGTTTCGCGAGCTGGGTGACCAGTTTTGGGACGTCCTTTCGGATGAGCGGCTCACCGCCGGTCAAACGGATCTTTTCAATGCCGAGCGAGACAAAGATCTCGCCTAGGTATGCAATCTCTTCAAAAGTTAGGATCGTGTCTTTTCGCGCCAGCGGCGGTTCGCCGTTTGGCAGGCAGTAGAAACAGCGGAAATTGCAGCGATCGGTCAACGAGATCCGAAGATCACGAATAATTCTGTTATGGGCGTCGCGTAAAGGCACAGTTTAATAATACAGTAGTCCGTGGTCAGTAGTCAGTTTCAGAACAGGAACTCCGCAGCTTCAGCGCCTTGTCCGAGTTGACTGATATAAAAAATTGCCGGTGCCTTCTTAAAAGAGGAGATCACGGACTAGATGGTTACAAAGGCAAAGAATGTTTCAATCACCAATACCAGTTTCGCTTCGTTTCTGCGAATTTAATGCAGTAGCGTTTCGTTTCAGGCCGGGAAGTTTGGCTCGTTTTATCGCGGTTCGGCGAAATCGTTCGGCATAGGTTTCGGGCGTTAACGACAAAATGTCATCGAGATCAACTGAGGTATCACCCTGTCGGGGCTCGAAGCGCGACTCCGCAGTCGTCGTTTCAAACCGATTCCACGGGCAGACATCCTGACAAATATCGCAGCCATAAAACCAGCCTTCTAAATTCATGGCTATCTCGGGCGGCAGCGTATCGTCGCGAAGCTCGATCGTCGCGTACGAAATGCATTTCCGCGAATCAACTACATACGGCTCGATGATTGCTCCGGTCGGGCATGCATCGAGGCACGCGGTGCAGGTTCCGCAATGGTCGTCGACAATCGTACGATCGTACGCTAATTCCACATTCAGCAGGATCTCGCCAATAAATACCCACGAACCGACATCGGTCGTGATCAAGTTCGTGTGTTTGCCGATCCAGCCGAGACCTGCCCGTACCGCCCAAGCTTTGTCCATCATAGGGGCCGTGTCTACACAGATCTTGCCATCGGCCTCCGCGTTTTCAGATTTGATCCAAGAAAGTAGGTCGTTTAGCTTTTCGCGAACGACTTCGTGGTAATCGTCGCCCCACGCATATCGCGAGATCTTGCCCTTTTCCGCATTTTCTTCGTGGTCGTGACCGGTAAAATAATTGAGTGCTACAACTATCACCGATTCGGCGCTCGGAAATAACAATCGCGGATCGCTGCGTTTTTCGGGCTCGCGTTCGAGCCAGGCCATCTGGCCATGAAAGCCCCGCCCGAGCCATGTCCTGAGCAGTGACCCTTCCTCAACAAGCGGAGCAGCCGGCACGATGCCGATTTTCTGAAAACCGAGCTCGACAGCTTTTTGTTTAATCTTTTCGGAAAACGTCGGCATACGCTGATTATCCATAAAAAAAGCCGGATGGCATAAAACCATCCAGCTGATCGAGGACGAGTGGAAGAATTTAGAATCTGAGCTTCATTCCAAACTGGAACTGTCTCGGGTCAAACGCCGATGTAGGTTGGCTGTAATATCTGCCGCCCTTTCGCTGATTAAAGTTATTGACAACCTGGTAGAACGGATTGCCCGCTGCTTCATTGAACCGATTGAAAAGGTTAAATCCTTCGGCTATCAGATCGAGACTAACCTTCTCGCCAAATTTTATATTCCGAGTCAGCCGGGCATCAAGCGTAAAATAATTATGCGTAATTCCCATGTTGCGGCCGAGATTGCCGCTCTTTGGAAAGATTCCCTGAAAACAGCCAGCATCCACACCCGTTGCACAGAGTGTCCCATTCTGAAGGACCGATGGACGTTCGTTTGTGCTTTGGAAATCGCCGTTAGCATCGCCGACCGCCAGAATATTAAATGGTCGGCCCGAGCTGATCTCGACTATAGGCGAAAAGGTAAACCCATGCATAAATCTCTGAAATCCGCTCCCGGATTTCCACGAATCGGGCGATCCTAAAATCCCGCTGAATACGAACCGGTGACGCTGATCAAACAGCGAGTTGGCTTTTTCGGCCCGGAAATTTAAATTATCCTGCGGTTTAAGCAGCGTTTGCAGATCCGACGAATCATCGATCGAGTGCGACCAGGTGTACGTTGCCAAAAACTGCATGCTGTTCGAAAAGCGTTTCTTCAGTTCGATATTGAGAGCATTGTAGGACGAATTTCCGTCCGACACCTGTGAATTTACATCTGCGTAAGGATTGATCGGGCCTGGACTTCTTAATGAACCCGCAAGTAGGGAATCGAAAGTCGCCTTATTCAAACCGGTCAGTGCCCGGACAAAGAAATAGTTTGGTCCTAGTTTACGGAAAAAATCAGCGGCGATCGGGCTGACTATACGCTGCCCGGTCGTATTGTTGACGGCGATAAAGCCGGGAACGACCACTGTGTACAGTGCACTGCTAGTTGTCGGCATCGAGAAAAATGCGGCTTCACTCAAATTAACCGGGGCGCGACCAGTTGACGGACACGGTCCGCCACATGCAACCGGATTGTTTGCTGTAAATCGCCGGAAATTGTCGACCAGTGCTTCGGAGTTTACGTTATTGACGTCCTGAGGATGGGCCAAATGACGTACATTTACCGAGATGTAGCTTGCCGAAAGCGACATATTACGACCGATCGTGCGTTCGATCGCCAGGTTTGCTTGTATCGCATCCGGATATTCGAAATCTTTTGACACATGCAGCGTGAATGGCAGGATCGGTCCAAATCCGGTAAATCTTGACGAGTCAAATCGTTGGAAACCAAACTGATATATCGCCGACGATGCGATCGCCTGCGTCACGGCCGAACCGCAAACTGTCGGATTAGAACCCTGAACACCGCAAACGGTTCCGTGAAATACCTGGAAAGCATTTAAAAGACCTGTCGGCGAAGGCCCACCAATCGGCAGCAATGTCGCTTGCTGCTGCTGGGAACCATCTGCAATATCCGAGTTGAATGCCACCGCGAGTAGCGGGTGGTCAAAGAATCGACCTACTGCTCCGCGAATCACCGTTTTTCCATTTCCGGCCAGATCCCACGCAAACCCAACTCGCGGAGCGATGTTATTCTTGTCCCGCGGAAATCCCTGAGTGACATTCAGAGCATCTTGTGCGACCTGAATATCTTGAGCACTTAACGTTATGCCCGTCAGCGGATCGGTAAATGGTGACGGAGCAAATTGGTTGGTAAATTCATAATCGTATCGAACGCCGTAATTGATCGAAAACCGATTTGAGATCTTCCAGGTATCCTGCCCAAAGAAGGCTATCGGTTTGTTTGTCAAAGCACTTTTCGGCTGGCCAAATCCCTGAATGAAAACGCTTGGGAAGCCAAGTCCGTAGGTTTGAACCGGCGTGAAGGCCGGACCCGTACATCCCGTAATGAGCAAACTGCACGATTGCTGGCTGAAATTGAACAGGGCCGGAAAGTTTAACTCGAATTCTGCTTTGATATCAATAAAATTAAAATCGCCGCCAAACTTAAAAATATGGTTGCCGCGGGCGATCGTGACATTATCACGGATCTGATGACGCGATTCGATACGGTCGACTGGCGAGAACGGGTTAGAGCCGATAAATCCGGTTCCGGCGATCTGATGAGCAACGCTTGGGATCTGCGAGTCAAACTTGGCGACACGACGAGCGAAATTATAATAGAGGTCATTGACCTTGTTGCCAGAGAAAATACTGGTCAGCGATGTCCCAAACGAAAAATCTTCAATATCCTGGATACCGGTACGCGAAAAATCGTTTTGGCCCAAGGTCTGGTTTTGCGATTCGTCCTGAATGCCGTTGATTTTGCCAGGATTATATCCGAAACGCAGACTCAACTGGTTGTTGGACGAAAATGTATGGTCGAGACGCAGCGAGGAAAAGGTTGTTGATTCAGAGATCGGGAATATGCGGCTGAGCTCCGTCAGAGGCCTAAATGCGACATGCTGGCCGTTTGAGTTTCGCGTAAGTGGCACGGGAGCACCGGAAAGAATGAATCGGTTGCCGATCGGGCTGGCACCCGGCAGGATTGGTGAGATCGCCGGACATCCGCTGCCGTCATTTGGCGAGAATAAGCCATTAGAGCCATTTAGAGCCGTCTGGGTTCCGCTCGAGGCAAAAAAGGCATACGTCCGTGCCGTGCATATGGCGGCGGCTGTACCGGCCCCCAAAAGAGTATTAACGAAGGTTGCCTGAGCCGGCGTCAATCCGGTAAAAGTGCGTAAAGTTGGATTGAGGCCCGGGATCACTGGGATCGTAACGCTTGAAGTTGCTCCGCCGATGATGTCGCCGGTGAAAAATCCCGATTCTTGACGGCGTCGCTGTTCGAATGAGCCAAAAAAGAAAGTTTTTCCAGGATTAAGCGGACCACCGAATGTAAATCCATATTGAGCACGGGTGTAGGGCGGTTTTTTGTTTGGATCGCCGTCAATTATCGGTGCAAAGGCATTTCTCGACTGAATGGACTTATGTCGAATAAAACCGAACAACGTGCCATTAAATTCGCTTGTTCCACGTTTGGTTACAACGTTGACGATGCCGCCTGTTGCCCGGCCAAACTCCGGCATATAAGAGTTTGTGGTGACCTGATATTCTTGCACGGCCTCTTGAGAAACCGTCGAGCGGGCGGCGTTGATAGAGTTATCCGTGAAATCGGCCCCATCCACTTGGACGAGTGTTGAGCGTCCGCGTTGGCCGCCGATATTCAACCCAGAAGTTGGTGCCGGGCCGACCGGACGTCCATTATCACGGCCAACCGTCGATAGCGTCAATGCAAAGCCCGTCGCGCTTCTTTCGTTGATCGGCAGATTATTGATACGTACTTGTTCGATGGTGTTTGAGACCGTCGTTCGGGTCGTTTCGATGAGCTGCACATCGTCACTCGACACATTGACGACCGCTGATGCGTCCCCGATCTCAAGTTTTACCGTCAGATCCGCACTTTGGCCGACGGTGAGTTTGATTCCCGAAACGACGCTTTTCTTAAAATTTGGTGCTTCGACACTAACCTCATAATCACCGGGTGGAAGCCCGAGTATTCGATAGTTCCCATCCGAATCAGAGGTCACGGTACGTGTGATGCCGGTTCCGACACCCCTCGCCTGTACTGTAGCTCCCGAAACGACGGCTCCTGTCTGATCTGTGACAGTTCCTGAAAGATCGGCAGCGGCCGACTGGGATTGTGCCATTCCTGCAATGGCCAAGGCCCAAGAGGCCGCGAATATAACGAATATCCTTACAACACTCGCTGGTACATACGAGGTAACTTTCATTTTTCTTTTCCTCACTCTTTTTGGATCTCTGGTAATATTTATCGGAGATTTCCAGCAGTTAGAACTGAAGATCTAAGTTAATGACACCTTTATTCGCATCCAAGCTACTTTCAAGTTCTCTGGAGCCCAGTTCATTATCCGACAGATATTTAAACGGAATAGATTTGCTTTGAACGTTGTAAACCATAAAAGCACTTTATGCAAGTAAATTGTAGTATTTCTGCAATTGTTTGAATTATTACGAAGTGCTTATTCAGCTAATACTTGCTCTCCTGGCGGCAGGTTTCAGAATTATCAAGGCTTTTTCACGGATTTGTCCAGTAAATTACCCTTCGGCTCTAAACCCCTATGCAATGGTTTTGTTAACATTAGTTCTGTCGAAGGTTTAAACCCCCGACCTTCGTAAAGGGATCTATGAAAATAATTCAGCTTTCGATACCGACCCCGTTTTATGTTGGCGATGTAAATGTCTATCTGATCAAAGAAGATCCGCTGACACTGATCGATGTCGGGCCAAAGACGGCGGAGGCCGCCGCAGTCCTCCGCAAAAAATTATCACAGCACGGTGTTAATTTCTCAGACATTAGACGGATTGTCCTGACGCATGCTCACGAGGATCATTGCGGGTTGGCAAAAACCGTGCGTGACGAAGCAAAAAATGCCGAAATTCTGGTGCATGAATGGGAGACGGGGCATCTCTTTGGGCGGCTTGCTCAAGACGATCATCGCCAGTTGATGCTTCGGTCGGGTGTGCCCGAATCGGTCTTTTCTGAAATAAAATCGCTATACGAAGAAGTCAGCCTGTTGACAGATTCGCTGGAGGACAGCGATTTCAGCCCTCTACAGGACGAGATGGATTTGGAATTCGAAAGCGGAACCTTAAAGGTACTTCATACGCCGGGACATACGCCGGGATCCTGCTCGTTTGTGAGGGAAGCTAATCGAACCTTGATTTGCGGCGATTGTGTTCTAAAACGAATTACTCCAAACCCGATCCTCGCACCCGATCCGCTGGACCCGACAAAACGATTTAGGTCGCTTGCCGAGTATCTGGTGAGTCTGGCCAGGCTGCGAAGCTATTCTCCAACTCTCTCATACGGCGGCCACGGCGAACCCGTTACAGATTTTGACGAGATATTTAACCGGTATGTCCGGGCGATCGACGATCGGCAAAAACGAGTGATAGCTCTAGCTGGCGGCGGTGGAACAACAGCCTTTGAGATAGCTAAACGGCTGTTCCCCGATTCCTTTAATCATGATGTCCATCGATTTCTGGCGATTTCCGAAGCGATTGCCCACCTCGACTATGCCGAATCCGAAGGTAATGTCTCTGTTGAGATGAGCAGTGGTATTGAATATTACCGGCCGCGTTAGACGACCGACCTAAGCCGGCTCTAAAATTCCCTGCGAATTTTTGGCAATGCGACCGAT
>JBGTCS010000310.1:0-3915 GCA_041748715.1 Pyrinomonadaceae bacterium
TGGTGAGGTTTTGCTACTCAATCATGTTCTACGGCCCGTTTCGGGCTGGGGCGTGCCGGGCGGATTTATGAATTTCGGTGAACAGCCCGAGGCGGCGTTTCGCCGTGAGATCATGGAAGAAACGGGACTGGAATTAAAGGACGTTCGAATTTATCGGGCTCGCACGTTCAAAAGACATATCGAGATTATTTTTCTGGCGACCGGCGTCGGGGAGGCTTCTGTGAAAAGCCGCGAGATAACTGAGTTGGGCTGGTTCGCTGTCGATGATATTCCGAGGGAAATGAACCTCGATCAGCAATTTCTGATACGAAAAGCTCTGCTTCCCGGCGAATGAAATAATCGAACGGCTTATTGGAAACCAAATACCGGCCCATGTATAATTGGCGTTTGATCAAAGGAGAAAAAAGATGGTCGACCTTATTCCGCCGCCCGAAGCGGTGATGGATATACTTACTAAAACCGAAGCTTACCGACGTGGACATTTCGTTTATCCGAATGGCAAACACGCCTCGCACTACTTTCAAATGCCGCTCGCGTTTCGCCATTACGACAACGCCCGCGTCCTGTCCGTCGGTCTGAGTCGGATGTTTAGAATGGAGCGGTCGATCGCCAAACGGCTGCCCGAGATTTCGATTGTGAGCCCGAGCCCGGGCGGTATTATGGTCGCTTTCGGCGTCCGCGAAGCTCTTAGTGCGCAGCAGATCTATTGGGCCGAAATGGAAGAAGGCAAACGGCAGTTTAGACAGTACATTAGCAAAGGCGATGTCCATCCGGCTGTCATCGTTGATGATATTCTCCGGTCTGGGCGGGCCATACGCGAGACTATCGAACTCGTCAAGAGTCTTGGTTCGGAGGTAATCGGCATCGGCACAATAGTCGCGTTTGGCGAGGCTCCGACAGAGTTTGATGGCATTCCAGTGAAAAGCATGCTCAAATTTGATGTGGATTTTTATGAGTCGGAAGACGAATGGAGAGGTTCGCGCAGTTTTTCAGAGGCGGAACAGCAAAACGTAAGATTTTAGTCTCAGATCGAGTGCCGGTTTGCCAGCGCTCGATCCATCGTTACTTCGTCGACAAATTCCAGATCCGAACCAACAGGCATTCCCATTGCGATCCTAGTAACCAAAACACCGAGCGGTTTTAACAGACGGGCGATATAATTTGCTGTCGCCTCGCCCTCGGTCGTCGGGTTGGTCGCGACAATTATCTCGCTGATCTCAACACCGTCATTATTTTCAGGCCTTAACCGCGGCAGTAGATTCGCGAGCATTAATTCATCCGGGCCGATCCCACGCATCGGCGAGAGCGTACCATGCAAAACATGGTAAAGCCCGCGGAACGATCTGGTTTTTTCCACAGCGACGAGATTATAGGGTTCCTCGACTATGCAGATGATCGATCGGTCGCGTTTTGTATTTGAGCAATAGAGACATGGGTTGACGTCGGTCAGATTATTACAAACCGAGCAAAATACGATCTTTTCCTTAACCTCACGCAGCGAGTCGGCAAAATGCTCGACCTCGGCCAGCGGACGGCGGAGTATATAAAAAGCCAGCCGTTGAGCTGACTTTTGGCCAATGCCGGGCAAGCGTTTGAATTCGTCGATCAGTTTAGCGACCGGTTCTGAGTAATCAAGCATATTTGTAATTCAGAAACGAGACGAGAGACAGAAGACGGGAGACAAGAGACCGGAGATCATCTCTCGTCTCCCGTCTCTTGTCTCATGTCTTCTTACATCAGTCCCGGCGGCAACATCCCGCCGAGTTTTCCTTTTAGAGATTCCTCGACCTTGCGCCGGCCTTCGTTTAGAGCGGCGACTATCAGATCCTGCAGCATTTCGACATCACCGTCTTTTACAAGATCGGGCGAGATCGTAAGGCTCAAAACCTCAAAATCGCCACGCATTTTTACCGAAACCGCGCCGCCGCCAGCCGCGGCCTCGACGACCATTTCTTTCATCTGACGGCCCATCTGCTCCTGCATTTGCTGGGCCTGTTCCATCATCGCACTTAGATCCATTCCACCTGGTAATTTCATATTTCCTCTTTTTTTTATATTAATAAACGGCCGTAACGACTGATTTAATTGTAACACCAGCCTCGGCAAAATCGTATCCCAGCCATTGCAGACAGAAAAATCCCGTTATCGCAATTCCGGCCGAAGTCGGAGATTTTACGGCGAAGCCATTATAGAAATAGGTTTTTTTTAACTGCCTGCAGGTTTCGGCATTACTTATCAAACAACCTATTGACTGTGATCATTTACGAGTGTATTGTGACACACATAAGTACATCAAAAATCTGATCGATTTATATAGTTTCGGTATTCCTCGGAGGGATGAATGAGCACTGAAAAAAATAGCTATTGGCTAAATGCAGGCGTGGCTTTAGCAATTGGCCTGATACTTTCGTCGGTAATTTTTGGCTGGTTTTATTCGAAAACAAAAAAAGGCGACGAGGCCATCACCGTTACGGGCTCGGCAAAAAAGCGGATTAAATCGGATCTCGTGCTGTGGAGCGCGGGCGTTTCGGCCGAATCGCCGGAACTTACCGCGGCATACCGCCAACTTTCGGACAGCATACCAAAGATAAAACAGTATCTGACCACAAAAGGCATAACCGAAGAGCAGATGACAGTTTCGTCCATCACCACCACGACACTCAAAAAGCAGGACGGCAACGGTTACGAAACCGGCGGCATAACCGGTTATTCGTTGCGACAGCAGATCGAGGTCAGATCAAACGACGTCGAGAAGATCGCTCAGATCGCACGCGAGGCGACCGAGCTGATAAATCAGGGAATTTTGATCGAATCCAACGCTCCAAAATATTACTACACCGATATTGGCGATCTAAAGATCGAAATGCTGGGCGAGGCGGCCAAGGACGCAAAGGTTCGGGCGGAAAAAATCGCCGCCAGCACCGGCAACTCGATCGGGGTCGTGCGTTCAGCCAAAATGGGTGTGCTGCAGATCACGGCTGCTGATTCGACCGATGTTTCGGATTACGGAATGTATGACACAACAACGATAGATAAAGACATGACAGCGGTTGTGAATATCAGTTTTGCGGTCGATTAGTTTGTTGGGACGAACTCGGCTCTCGGCGAGGGCAAATGCTGGGCGAGTTAGAGAGATTTGATGTACTTTGCGATCGAGGTGATCTGAGCGACCGAGAGTTTTTTCTTAAATCCCGGCATATCGGCTTTGCCATTAGTTATGATCCTGGCAATTTTGCTCTCAGAGCTGTTTTTAACATCGTCGGATGTCAGATCGTCAGCCATCAATTCGCGTCCTTCGGGTGTCTGCGATTTGCCGTTTGAGCCATGGCAGCTCGCACAATGCTGGACGTACAATTTTCGTGACGAAAAGGTCGACGACGAGCCGGATGCCGCAGCGATTTGAGCTTCGCCGGACGTGAAAATAAAAATACCGGCCATTAAAAATGCCGCTACCGCAATTGGTTTCAAAGTTTTTTTCGTCAAAATAAGTCCGCGCTCCAGTAAAAATTAATTCCAATCAAAAGTTTAGATGCCGGTTATTTGATTGTAAAGCCACTGCAATTTTGCGCCCGCGATCATCTACCCAGATTCGGCGTTGGGCGTTTTTGAGATTGAAGACCAATGCGGGGGGCCCGCGCGTTAGCAAGGGCGATACATCCGAGTCAGGTTTGGGGGGGAGGCGTAACCTCCGAGCTGCGCGATACGCCCTTGCTTACGCGCGGGCTTGCGCACGGAATCGGAGATTTTACGCTAATGACGAATCCGGGTTTACCTCCTGACTTTGTGATAACATTCTGTTTCACAGATGAAAAAGTATATCCTAAAACGAGATCAAAACTCTCGGCCCGAGAGACTGACTCATCCGCCCCGCGCTCGATCGATCAACCGGTCGAATACATCAATTAGGGCCGGTAA
>JBGTCS010000311.1:0-4157 GCA_041748715.1 Pyrinomonadaceae bacterium
ATTCCTCTATATGGCCCACGTTCGTTTGGAACTCCAAGACACAAACGAGAGATTCATGTTGGTTTCATTGGAATGGGCGAGTCAGTCGACAAAGCCAGAGATTTCATCATCGAGTGCTCAGGAGGAATCGACGGCGATGATTCTGTAGCACCGTTTCCCGGATTCAAGCCCACCCAAGGATTTTATTCCGAACTTCGGTTTGACGACAAGATTGTTGAGCCAATTACCACAAACGAGAGTCGAGAAATTCTCGGAATAAAGGATGACAGGCTTAGATTTGAGAAATTGCTCTCTCTTTTGGAATCAAAACTGACGATACTAACCCAAAAGGACCATCCGTTAGACTACATTGTTTTGGTTCTAACAAAGGAACTTTACAAAGAGTGCCGCGTTGCTGATTATTTCGAAAAAGGCGTGGGTGAGGTACACAGAGATCTTCGCCGTGCATTCAAAGCTATGGCAATGGGCTTTAAAGTATCAACGCAAATACTCCAAGAAAACACAGTTCTAGGAATATCAAACCGCGATAAACAACTCGACCACAAAGCGAAGATCGCATGGAACCTGTTGACCGGACTTTACTTCAAGGTTGGCGGTCTTCCATGGGGGCCGACCGGACTTGCTCCGGATAGTTGTTTTATCGGAGTTAGTTTCTTTAGACCCCTAGGCGAAAGGTCAACACTGCGAACGAGTGTCGTTCAGGCATTTGATGAGAACGGCGAGGGGCTAATATTGCGAGGCCACGATTTTCATTGGAGTGATGAAGAAAGACGATCCCCCCATCTTTCCGAAGAGATGGCCGGAAAGCTCATTGAGATGGTTTTGAATCGCTACAATGAGGAGCGCGGCTCACCTCCGAAAAGGGTTGTTCTTCACAAGAGTTCCAGATTTGAGGAACCGGAACGTAAAGGATTCGAGGCGGCACTGCGAGGAGTTGATCAGTTCGATTTGCTCGCATTGTCTCCGACGAGTGACATTAGGTTGTTGAGACTCGGCAAATATCCGCCTCTTCGGGGCACCGCGATTAACATCGGAAAAGCTTCTTATCTTTATACCAACGGCTACATTTCGGACTTGGCTACCTATCCGCATGGCCATGTGCCCTCACCTCTCCAGATAACAGACCATGTCGGTGATAGTTCCTTGAAGCAAATTTTGTCGGAAAGTTTGATTTTGACGAAAATGAACTGGAATTCAGCCGACTTCAACGGACTAATGCCGATAACACTTAGGTTTTCCAGGCTTGTGGGTGACATTCTACGAGAGGCAAAAGATCGTGACCCTGAGCCTCAGTACAAGTACTATATGTAACAAGCTAATTTGCCCTTGCGTTAATGAAAATAACCGAAGAACAATTCGAAAATCATCTGCTCGGTATCCTCGCCGAACTCGGATACGTTTACGAAAACGGCTACGAGATCGCGCCTGATACGGACAGGGCCGAGCGGAAAGATTATCGAGAGGTTGTTCTGTTGCCTTTAGATCTTTTAAATTGCCACTAGCTTTAGCTAGTGGTCGGATTGGAGAAATAATCGGGCTTTAGCCTAAAATAATCTGGTGGATAATTCCTTAGAGCTTTAGCTAAAGCAACGAGGATGATTGATATTATATTTAAAATTCGGCTGAAGCCAGGATTTCTTTCTGAGCTTTCCTCCACCTAAAGGTGGAGGCAATTTAAAGGAATTATAAGGAGTATAAATTCAGTATGCCTTGGGTTAAGGTTTGGCTACATTTTGTTTGGTCGACGAAAGATAGATTTCCTTATCTTTCCGACGAAATTCGAACAAGAGTACTCGACCATATTCGGGATAACGCTCGCGAAAAAGGGATATTTATTGATTTCATCAATGGGTATCTCGAGCATGTTCATTGTCTGATCTCGCTTGGCACTGATCAAACATTGGAGAAAATCATGCAGTTGATAAAAGGCGAATCTTCATTCTGGATCAACAGAAATAAACTGACCAAGACTCGTTTTGAGTGGCAGGACGAATATTTTGTCGTTTCGGTGAATGAAGATTCGCTGCCGAGCGTAAGAAGGTACATCGCGAATCAGGAAGAACACCATAGCAAAGTTAGTTTCGATGATGAGTTCGAAAACTTCTTGAAGCGGGCAGGTTTTCAGAAATTCAGGGACCCAGGGGAATTAGGTTGAAAATAACCGAAGAACAATTCGAAAATCATCTGCTCGGCATTCTCGCCGATCTCGGTTACGTTTATGAAAATGATTTAGAGATGGAGGCAGCATAGTTGGCGGTTACGATTGAACAACTTGAAAAATGGATGATGTCTGGCGAGGGCGAGAGGCTTGAATTTAAGGCTGCCAGGTCTGAGTGGAATCAAACAAAATTGAATCGCTATTGCGTTGCTCTTTACAACGAAGGCGGCGGAAAATTGATTCTCGGCGTGAATGACGGGAAGCCGCGAAAAGTGGTTGGGAGCAATGCGTTTCTGAACCTAAATGACACCAAATCGAAGATTTTCGATAAGCTCCATATTCGCGTCGATGCCGAAGAAGTCTCCCATCCAGACGGTCGAGTTCTCGTCTTTCATATTCCACCGCGCCCGCCGGGCACGGCCTTGCACTGCGACGGAGCATATCTAATGCGCGTCGGTGAAGATTTGGTTCCGATGTCGCCAGATCAACTGCGGAAGATTTTCGATGAAGGCAAGCCTGATTTCCTCTCGCAAATTGCTATGGACAGCTTGTTAAGTGATGACGTCGTTCGTTTGCTTGACACACAGAGTTATTTTGACTTGCTTAAGATACCCTATCCCGCGGAACGCTTGGGCGTTCTAGAGCGTTTCGAAAACGAGAAGCTAATTAGAAAACGCGGCAGTAAATACCAAATTACAAATCTCGGAGCGCTTCTTTTTGCAAAAGATCTAAATAGCTTTGAAACCGTCAAGAGTAAGGCCCCTCGCGTTGTCGTTTTCGAGGGTAAAAGCAAGTTAAAGACCCGCACCGATCGATTTGGAAACAGAGGATATGTTTTCGGCTTTGAGAATTTGATCGAGTATATCAATACCCAGTTGCCGCCAAACATTATTATTGGAAAGGCCTTTCGTGAAGAATATAAAATGTTTCCTGATATAGCCATCCGGGAATTGGTTGCGAACGCCTTGATTCATCAAGATTTTAACGAAGTGGGGATGTTCGTGGGAATAGAAATTTACGGCGACCGAATGGTAATTACTAATCCCGGCCTTCCTCCGATTGCCACTGATAGATTGATTGACGGCTATCAGTCCCGAAACGAAATCCTGGCAGATTTAATGCGTCGCCTTCGTATTTGCGAGCGTCAAGGAAGCGGCATCGATAAGGTCATTGTCGCGGTGGAGGCATGGCAATTACCGGCCCCGGATTTTCGCACGGGCGAGAAACGTTTTGACGCAGTTCTGTTTTCGCATATACCGTTCGATGAAATGGGTCGCAACGATAAGATTCGCGCCTGTTTTCAGCATTGTGTTCTGAAATATGTAATGAATGAAAAGATGACTAACCAAACTCTTCGCGACCGTTTTAATTTGAGTGTAGCTGAGTCGCATCTGGCGTCGAGGGTCATTAGGGATGCGGTCGATGCCGGGATGATCAAATTAGATGATCCGGATAGCACCTCTAGAAGATATTCTCGATACGTTCCATATTGGGCGTGATTCTTATTTGCAAACAAACGCTTACATAAGCTGCTTGATAATGTAAGTCTTTTTTTTACAATAGTTTCCAATTTGCAAACAAATCATATTTGCAATGCAATCTTATTTGATAACAAATCGTTTCTTGAGTGGGTCATTTCCATAAGTTGCCCAAAATCAACTATTTCCAATTTGTAAACAAATCGTTATTGTTAAAGTAATACATTAGAAAAGGATCCGCGTATTGGTTAAGATCAACGAAGAACAATTAGAAAATCACCTTCTCGTCATCCTCGCCGAGCTCGGTTACGTTTACGAAAAACGGGCAGAGAATCGCGCCTGATACGGAGAGGGCCGAGTGAGAAGAAAGTTTTTCGGTCAGTTCTGAAGAGTGTTATTATCTTAATGTTATGAATGTTACGGTATCCATTCCAGACAATTTGGCCGAAGCTTTAGCTGGACGCGAGGATGTCTCACGTCAAATGCTGGAGGCGTTTGCAATTGAAAATTATCGCCGGGAA
>JBGTCS010000312.1:0-6091 GCA_041748715.1 Pyrinomonadaceae bacterium
CCTGACTTTGTGATAACATTCTGTTTCACAGATGAAAAAGTATATCCTAAAACGAGATCAAAACTCTCGGCCCGAGAGACTGACTCATCCGCCCCGCGCTCGATCGATCAACCGGTCGAATACATCAATTAGGGCCGGTAACCCGACGACATTTCACTCGAAAGGATAGACGCCGCCTGTTTTTGTGCTCGCCAACCGTGATAAAATGTGTCGCGTTCTAAAATCGTCGAATCACATCTAATAGGCCGCTAATAATTTTATGAAATACTGTCCAGCCTGCGCCGAGCGTTATGATGAGGAAGTAATAATTTTTTGCACCAAAGACGGCACGCCGCTGGTTGACGAAAAACAGCCGAACTTCACCACGTTGCCCAGCGAGGGCCTCGATCAAACGGACGACGATCTTGGTGAAGATACGGTCATTCGACGCAAGCCGCCCGCAACATCGGACGATCAGATATCTTACGACGCTTCCGGCCAATCAGAAAGGATCGTGATACCCACAACTCCGGTCGCCGAGCAGCGGGTTCGCCCCCGCACGACACAGGCTTATATTCCGCCGCCACCTCCGCCGAATACAACAAAAACAGTAGTTTTGACAATATTGGGAACCCTCGTTGTGTTGGGGTTTGGAGCCGGACTTTTCTGGCTTTTACAAAAGGACGCACCGGTCGACATTAACGCCAATATAAACGCGAATTTAGCCAACCAAAACGTAAATCTGCATACAAATCTCGGATTTGATTCAAATTTTAATTTCGATACGACGTCGAATATTAGTACGGTCAATTCGAATATCAGTTTTGACACAAATATCAAAACTCCGACACCGACACCGACGCCAAAACCGACCCCGACGCCAACGCCCGAACCGTCTGTATCGCCGACATCAACGCCGGTGCCCACACCGAGCCCGACACCGCGCCCAACGGTCGATTCGCGACCGCCAGCGACTAGTTCGCCGACGCCGGTCTCGACACCCCGAACCGGCCCGCGACCGCCGCCAATAGCAAACCGACCAAATACAAACGGCAACTGATTAAAATAATTGGTTGTTACCGCGAAAATGAAAGGGCCATTTCGACGGCTTTGCGCGGATTTATGACACCCCAGCCCTGACGGTCGACCTCGTAATGCGGCAGCCGTTCGGCGGCGGATATCAGAATTTTCTTGATCTCCGCCGGCGTCAGATCGGGGTTGGCCTCGAACATCTGAGCCGCCACGGACGAAACGATCGGTGCCGAAAACGACGTACCATCGACATATTTGTAGTCTTTTGTAATGACATGTTCCTGACGGATCTTGAGGGTAATGATCTGTCGGATACTGTGAACCGGGCGATCGAGCGCGGCATCGAGTTCCGGGTCGACGCCGGGATGTTGAAGGATGATCTCGTGCAGATGTCCATCGTCACTTTTATCGAGACTTTCGAGCAAGTCGGCCTGCTGGGCCGTCGGAGTATTTGGAAGGATCGGGGCGGGTACCCAGATGGATGATGCAATAATCTCGGGTTTTTGCAGCCCGTCGACCGTCGGACCGTATGACGAGCGATACATTCCGCGTTTTGCCCGATTTAGCGAATTATGGTCGTCGAGACCGCCGACCGCGATACTCGACGGCGAACTGGCGGGCGGGACGACCGGATGATCTGGTAAATGCCCGGCGTTGCCAACCGCGCAAACGACAGTAAGGCCGGCGGCGGAACAGCGTTCGACGGTCTGCGACAGCGGGTCGTGCAGATAGCTCAATTCGGCGTCGCCGCCCGCCGAAATATTAACGATCCGGATACCGTATTTCTCACGGTTTTCGAGCACCCATTCCAACCCGTCCTGAATATTTTGATCAGTGATCCGTCCCGTGCGGGCAAGTTTTACCAGAACAACATCCGCATCCGGAGCTATTCCCCGGTAAAAACCGTTAGACAGCGAACCGTTACCGGCGGCGACCACTGATGTCATCATACCGTGCCAGCTTGCGACATCCGGTTCGAACAACGACGAAATATCACCATCCGCGTCAAGTAAATTGCGGTAGGCGACGATCCTGTTGCGAGGTGTTGTCAGGTCAACATGCGGATAAAAACCCGAATCAAGAAACGCGATTGTCACGCCTCGTCCTGTAAAACGATCGTCCGCATCGAGTCTGAGCGGGGTTGAGAGAACGTGCGATCCATCTTTTTGCATCGCCGCATCGGCTATTATTTGATCTTTTGCACGGTCGAACAGGTGGAGGCACCGTGCACAAACCGTCTGAACATCGGCCGTGTCCGGAGCATTTGCCCTGATCAATGCTGCCAGATCGTCGGGCAGCGCATCGATCGGCACATATTCGTCCCGCGCATCTCGCGAACAAACAGGACACACCTGTTCGCCGGCGGCTATGTCCGCTCTCGTGCTTTGCCGTCGAAATGAGTGTAATTCCTGAGGAGTCATGTTTGGGATTTAAGTTTTCCATACTCAACAGTGAAAATCAATGTCGTCGTATTTGGAGAAAAGTTCGGCCTCGCCCATTCCGGCGGCGGCGACCGCCTTAATCCGCGAATATACAGCTTGACTAAAGATCGGACAGGTTTTCTGGCCGTTTTTATAAAAAAACACTTTTAAAGAGAAAATGCCCGAAGCAGATCGCTTCAGGCAACTATTGTCAGGGTTTTGCCGGGCGTTTTATCGGCTTGGGTTTTGGCGTCTCCGGCCGGACGAGATATTTGGCGGCGGACGTTTCGCCGCTGGCGGAGCCCGCACCTTTGATCTCGAATTCAACATTTGTCGCGATCTTGCCGTCAATAAATAGATCGACGCGATATGTCCCCGGCGTCCATTTACCATCTGGTCGGCCCGTAAAATTTACGCGATTCTGGCCGTCTTTGGTTATATAACTCGCAGTTACGACCTTTGTCTCGGGCCTGACGCCCGCGACCTTGACCGCGACAAAATTCATTTTGACGACCGCTTTCGCCTGCGAATCGAGCAAAACAACGCAGTAGATCGGCACATCGGTCGTGCGAAACTCAGTCACCTGCTCACCAGCTTTGCCCTCGCCATTGTCTCTAGCGAGATAGATTTCTTCGATCGCGGGAGATGTCGGGACATCGCCCTGAGCGTACGCACCGGCGGCAACAAATAGACTGATCAGTATCGAGTAAAAAATTTTCACGCTTTTTCTCCGACAGAAACTAACTGTTTGAACCGTTAGGAACGGATTAAGTTGCATTAGTCGCGCCAGAAAACTTTGTTCAACGCAATGAGTCATCCATTTTTACCGCGCCTCTGGGGCAATCTATCCCGCCAGCGATGGTATAATTGCCGCACCAAATGCGATTCGTTTTCTCACGCAGATTTTATATCCTACTGGCGATCGCCATCGTCCCGTTATCGCTTTCCTGGAACCTGCCTTGGCTGAGATATGCGGTTCTTTTTTACGATCTGGTATTGGTTGGTGCGGCCATCGGCGACTATTTTGTCAGCCGTCAGCAGCGATCGGATCTCAGAGTGACCCGCGCCTTTGACAAGCGATTTGCGATCGGCGACCGAACAAAGGTTAGCCTATTGTTCGAGAATGTTTCGGCACGGTCCATTCGGGTCGACATCAAGGACGAATATCCGCCAGAGATGACACTTGACGAAACGCGCCAGGCCGAGTTTACGATACCGGCCGGCTCGGGCGCCGAGTTTTATTATCACCTGAAATCGCCTGCTCGCGGCCGGTACGAATTTGGCGGCACGGCCGTACGGTTTCGATCGCGTCTCGGTTTGGTATGGTGCCAAGCGGAGTTGGGCGAATCTCAATCTGTCAAAGTTTATCCAAATATGCGCCGTGCCCGCGAAATGGAACTCAAAGCCTTGGGCGCACGTTCCTTTTTGGCTGTCCAGCGGCGCGCCGTCAGAAGAGGCGAGGGCCGCGAATTTGAATCGATGCGCGATTATGTTCGCGGTGACGAGATGCGGCATATTTCGTGGACAGCGACAGCGAGACGGTCAAAACTAACGACCCGCCAATATCAAATCGAACGCGATCAAACCATCTTAATCGCCATCGACGCCGGACGTTTAATGACCGGACGCATCGACGGCGAAACAAAATTTGAAACCGCGCTTCACGCCGCTCTCGCCTTGATGTCCGCCTGTGCCCGGGCGGGGGATAATTGCGGGCTCGCTATATTCGGTCGGCGCGTCCGAAAATACCTACCGCCAAAACGCGGTGCGGAACATCTCGACGCTGTGCTCGAAGCGATGCACGATATCGAACCGGAGTTGATCGAACCGTCGTACGCTCGAGCCTTTCAATTCATCGCCGCAAACTCAAAAAAACGTTCGCTGGTCGTAATTCTCACGGATCTTGTTGATAAAGACAGCTCAAAGGAGTTGATCAACTCATTAAAATTGCTCCGTCCACGCCACTTGCCGTTGGTCGCGACCATCGGTGACCGCGATCTCAACGCCGCCGTCAGCCGAAGACCACTCGATATCAAAGAGGTTTTTACCCAGTCTGCCGCCGAAGAGATAATCCACGGCCGCGAAACCGCGCTAAAATTGGTCGAATCATTAGGCGGCCTGGCGTTGGACGTCACGACAGCGACATTACCGCCTAAACTTCTTGAGGCGTATCTCAGAGTGAAGGAGAAAGGGCTTCTTTAGACGCATCTCTACTGATCGCAAGGACTATGCGATTTATGAGATAATTCGCTGATTCCAATAAAAAGAAACCGTCTCAATTTTTGTTCTAAATGCCAGATAAGCTTGTAATTCTCATTATCTTCACAACCAGGTATCGTCTTGGGGGAAATCAGTTTTCTGTTGTCGCGGAAACGCTGGGGGAGGAAAAACGCGCCTCAGCTTTTGATGGCGATGTCCAGACACGCGCCGTAGAATGTAAACGAGATATGCTCGAAGCAATCGACGAGATCGGGCGCTCGGGCAAAGAAATTACCGAGTTTCACTTTGTCGGCCACTCCGGCATGTATGGCCCGATGTTGTGGACGGTCGCGTTTCCCGAACAATTCTCGCCTTTCGAATGGGAGCAATTGGAAATTCCGTTTGCGGCGGACGGTTCGGCGTATTTCCACTGCTGTCGTTCCGCCCGCTGGTTTGCACCTTTCTTTGCAAGGACATTTAATGTGCCGGCGTATGGATTTTTTTGGTACACCACATTTTCTCGAAGCAAGGCCAAATTTGTCTCGGCCGGAAACCGTACGGACGGAAAGCTTTATACGATCGGCTGCAAGGGACGTAAATCACATGGCATGGTCGCCTCAGCCCAAAAGCGGTTGGGATTTATGCCGGCCGAAAAGATGAAACGTTTTGAACCGCGACCTCCGGACGGCGACACTTCGTATAACCACATCGCCGAGTTATATGACGCGGCGTTCGTCGATATCCGCGTCCGCCGAGACGAATGGAAATGGCTGAACGAACATCTGCCGCCGGAAAAATTTTCTCTTCTGGATATAGGTTGCGGAAACGGAGCATTGCTCACCGCTCTGGCCGACCAGGTATCTTCGGGAACCGGTGTCGACGAGTCGAGCAAAATTCTTGAAAAGGCTCGTGCCAACACTTCTCAAATTTCAAATCTTAAATTTGAGATTATTGACGGCCCGGTGCTGCCATTTCCCGACAACTCGTTTGATATAGTCACGTCGCTAATGTCATTTCGGTATCTCGATTGGGATCCGCTGTTGGCCGAGATAAAGCGGGTGACAAAACCGGGCGGCAAATTTCTAATTATTGATATGGTGACAGTTTCGGTCACGATCGGCGAATATCCGAGACTCTTCAGGGACAAAATTCGTACCCGGATTAATCAAAAAACAAACCCAGTGTTCGACGCCGCTTTGAAAAAACTTGTCTCGAACCCGGACTGGAAAAAGATGCTCGAATATAACCCGATCCGGTCCGAACACGAGATGAAATGGTATCTGGAAAGCCGTTTTCCGGGGCAAGAAATGGAAACACTCAATATGGCCTGGAATTCGCGGATCGTCGCTTTTGACACCGGACCGGTCGAACGGGGCATCGAGGCAAAGCTAAATTATCCGTAAGAGCTTTGCCCGCAAATAACGCAAATAAACGCGAATAAGAAGTCATTAGGCGTTCGA
>JBGTCS010000313.1:0-2652 GCA_041748715.1 Pyrinomonadaceae bacterium
TAGCGTCTCAACTGTCATCGGCTCGTCCCAGAGAAAATAAGGAATAGCCGAAAGGTCGTCAAGATCGGTAGACAAGTTTGCCATAACTAAATTTTAACGCATTCGCTGCGTTTGATGAACTGCCCCCGCCTCGTTAACGCAGATCAGCGAGCGGATCTCGTACCGTCCCAGTTTTGTCCCTATCTGTACGGATTCGATCTTCCGATCAAGCGAATGGTAGTTGATCACTCCGGCCCTTGTAGCCTCGATCACGCCAGTGCTCCCGAGCGTAAGGCTGTTTCGCGGATTATTCGTCACTGATTCTTTGGTAAAGAATTTTGCAATACTTGCTTCGTCTTTTTCCTTAATTGCCAACGCGGCTTCGAGATCGAGTTTGCGGAGTGTCGCTTCGAGCTTACTTTTAGCGGGTTGCGATTTCGTCTGGCCCAAAATAAGAATCGAGAACAGAAGTACGAAAACGATTCCAAATACGATGCGGAAAATATACATTTCAGCCCTCCTAAGACCTTTACACACTCATCGCGTTTTAGGAATTGCCCGTCCGCGGCCTTGCCTTTATGCTCGCCGTTCTCGATGACGACGCGGCCCCGTGATAGGACGGTCTCGACCTTGCCTTTTTATCAGCCCAAATCAAATTAATCGAAGTGGCGAATACTAAGACAATCCCGCAGGCTGAAGTTCAATGACAGGCACAGAGACGAGATTAGTCGACGGTTTAGATTTGTTCATTTCGCGTTGCATTTCGCTGACCGATCTTGCAGAAAAATACCGCTCGCCCATTTTTGACAGACTCTGGCCGAGACATGTTCAAAGATAAAATGTTGTCCACGCCAGTGGCGATAAACCGTTACCAGTTTTTCGACATCCGGCAAAGTTGCGTTGCAGTATTCACAAAAATCTTTTTCCATAATTATTCACCTATTTGATAAACAGTAATCATACGCAACAAACCCGACGGCAGAAATCGACAAACAACTTCCAACGAGTGGCGGTCATTTGCTCACTTTCAGATTACCAGCAGAGTCACGTTGACGGTGGGAGCGTTTTTTGCGGCTTGATTGACGAAGCCTTTATCGAAAGTCAAAAGCTCCGTTGTTCGCGTTTTCGTTAATTCTTCGGCCAAAGCAATATACAACGAATCCGATGCACGGCTGCATCCGTAACCTTCACGGATTTTTACCGCTCTCTTTATCAAAGCCGATTCGCCGTTTTCGGAGAGCAAAACGCCCGTCATGTAATCTTCAAAAACTTCGACTGCTCGTTTGTGTTCGGCATCGGTTAAAATTCCGAGCGATGATTTTTGGCACAGGATATACAGAACCTCAGCGACAATGATGTTTGGGGCAAAAAACTGCCAACCGTTTTGGATATATTCGCCAAAAGCCTTTTCCGCAGATTGAAAAGTGAGATTTTCTTTGCTGCACAAAGCAATCAAAATGTTTGCATCGAGAACGACAGCCGAAGGAAGCTGATTCATTCAAACATGCCCCCGTTGCGCGCCTTCCGAAGGATTTGCTGGGTTTTAGAGCCGTCGGTAAAACGCATTTTTGCCTGTTTCCGCTTTGCCGCGTTCATAATTTCCGACATCTTTCTGTTCGGCTTAATTGTTTCCGATTTCGATTCCTCATCCAGAATGGTCAAACGCAAACGACGCCCGATCAGCCGCGAACCATATTTTTGAATCTCTTCCCAAGTGCCTTCTAAAACCGTCATATTTCTTTACCTCTCGCAAGCCGATCATATCAGATTTTTTGATAGGAATTGAATAAGAATGAGGAATCACAGCAGTTAAAAAATAGCATCTGCTGTCGATAGCTCGCGGCAATGGTATTCAATACTGTTAAAAACGTGACCCGTAATACACGCCGAATGGACGCGGCAGAGCACATTTTCTCCGTCCTCAACGTCGTCCATAACAAACGCAATGGATTCCGACTGCCCATCGCAATAAAGAATCTCCCGAATATGTCCGAACTTGGTTTTCAGTCCCGTTTCGGCAAGGCGAATGATTATTCAATAATTCTCTGTGTTGGATGTCTCAGTGCTTATTTCAAAATTCTTTACCGCAGATTTACGCCGATAACGAGGGTCAAACAACGGAATTCTTATCCGCATTATCCGCGTTTACCTGCGGCTAATTTTCTAAAATCTTCACGCTCTCGCCGCGTTTTATGAATTGTCCGTCGCCAGCTTTGCCTTTGTGCTCGCCGTTCTCGATCACGATGCGGCCACGGGACAAGACGGTCTCGACCTTGCCTTTTTATCAGCCCAAATCATATCAATCGAAGTGGCGAATGCTACTACTATCCAACTGATTGCAATTCAATCACAGGCACAGAAATAAAATGACCTGACTGTTTGGCTTCGCTCATTTCTCGCTGCATTTCGTTAACGGATTTTGCTGAAAAATACCTCTCGCCGCATTCTTGACAGACTCTGGACGAGACACGCTCAAAAATAAAATGTTGTCCTCGCCGATGGCGATAAACCGTTACCAGTTTTTCGACATCTGGCAAAGTTGCGTTGCAGTATTCACAAAAATCTTTTCCCATAATTATTCACCTATTTGATATACGGTAATTATACGCAACAATCCCGATGGCAGAAACCGACAAACAACTTCAAACGAACGGGTCTGGTCTTGCGTGTTAC
>JBGTCS010000314.1:0-5017 GCA_041748715.1 Pyrinomonadaceae bacterium
AGTGCAAGGTTGCGGACTTGAGTCGAAAGACTGGTACGCTCATTCATCGGACTAGACGCGGCTCCGCGAAGCGATATCGCTAATTCCTGTGGCTTGCCTCCGTCGGTTTTCATCTTCCAGATACGGAAATTTCGCTCAAAAACCATCTCCTGGCCGTCAAACGAAAGGTTTGGCCACAAAACCCGGCCGTCGGTAAATGTCGTTATCTGTTTGGCCTGTCCACCGCGCGGCATCATCCATATATTTTGAGGCCCCGTGCGGTCAGACATAAAATAAAGCTTTGAGCCGTCTGCTGTCGTCATCGGCCACATTTGTTTTGCACCGCGTGGTGTCAATTGCTGATATCTGTCGCCGGTTTTTTGCCAAAGTTCGCTTTCATCCAGATGGCTGCGCCCCTTTCGCCACCACTGACCCGCCGAATTGCCGCGGGCCGCAAATATGATCGATCCATCGGCCAATGGCGTCGACTGAAATTCTGTCGTATATCGGTCCGAGCTGACCTGCATCGGCGTTCCGCCCGCTGCGGCGACGCGATAAATGTCGTTCATACCCGAGATGTCGCGGCTGCTCGACGAAAAATAGATCCATTTTCCGTCCCGCGACCATGCATCGAGCTGCTCGTTGACGTCATCAAAAGTTAACCTGCGAAGATCGCCGCTGCTGAGGTCCAGAATATAAATGTCTCCTCCACCGGTCCGGTTAGACCCAAAGGCGAGATATCGGCCGTCAGGCGAAAACATCGGCCGCGATTCATTCGCCGGATGCGAAACGAGCAAACGGGCTGCTCCGCCGTCGGACGAAACTGACCAGATATCACCGCCTGAGACAAACGCAATTTCCTTGCGATCCGGTGAGATCGACGGTTCGGTCAGGTAAGCGGTCGAGGCCTGAGCCGCAGTCAGGCTGGTAAAAACAGACAGAATAATGGCCGTCAGGCCGAGCGTCTTGGTCATATTTTTCTTTAGTTCCAATGAATTATCTTATTTCAGTAGAGAGAATTTAGTTGATACGCAATTGTACTCGAAATGTTTTCGAACTTTCGCGTAGCCAGCACCCAAAATAAAACGTCTTTCAAATAAAGAGTTGAGTTTTTTTACTAATTTCAAGTATCTTTAAGGAAACGTCCAATTGGCTGCTGATCGTTTGGATCGGCTTTTTTCTTCTACATTACGGAGACATTATGAATAAATTTCGTTTCACTCGGGCCATGTTTTCAATTGCATTGGCCTTTACAATTTTTACACAATATTCTTTCGCTCAGGCCGCTAAACTTCCAAATGGCATCGAAAAGGTAACGTCGGTCGAGGGCATCACAGAATATCGATTATCGAACGGCCTCAAGGTTTTGCTCTTTCCCGATCAAGCCAAGCAGACGATCACGGTCAACATGACCTATCTTGTCGGCTCGCGCCATGAGAATTATGGCGAAACCGGCATGGCTCACCTTTTGGAACATCTTGTTTTTAAGGGAACGCCGCGTCACCCTAATATTCCCGCCGAACTGACCTCGCATGGAGCAAGCCCCAACGGAACGACTAACGCAGATCGAACGAATTATTTTGAGACATTCTCGGCAACGGACGAAAATCTGAATTGGGCTCTTGATCTGGAAGCCGACCGAATGGTGAATTCTTTTATCGCAAAGAAAGATCTCGATTCTGAATTTTCGGTTGTAAGAAACGAACTCGAATCCGGCGAAAATAATCCGATACGAGTGCTTTTCCAGCGCAGTCTGGCGGCAGGTTATGATTGGCACAATTACGGAAAAACCACGATCGGAGCACGCTCGGATGTGGAAAATGTTCCCATCGACCGGCTTCAGGCTTTTTATAAGCGATATTATCAGCCCGATAACGCGGTATTGCTCGTGGCCGGAAAATTTGATACGGCAAAAACTCTGGAACTGATCCATAAATACTTTGGAATGATACCAAAGCCTGAACGCACACTTCAGCCAAATTACACTGTCGAACCGACACAGGATGGCGAACGAAGCGTCACAATTCGACGAGTCGGCGATATTCAGGTCGTCGGTTCTAGTTATCACGTACCGCCTGCGTCTCACCCCGAAGCTCCCGCGGTGGAAATTATGGCCGAAATTCTAACCAACGCTCCGTCCGGGCGGCTTTATAAGAGTCTGGTTGAAACAAAAAAGGCCGTCGGAGTTTTTAATATCAATTTCGAGTTCAAAGAGCCGAGCTTTCTACTCTTTATCGCTCAAGTCAGCAAGGACGCATCAATCGAAGCAGCCCGCGACACGATGATCGACACCATCGAAAACATGGGTGAGAAGCCGCCCACCAAAGAGGAAGTCGATCGAGCTAAAACGTCCATCCTAAAAAATATCGAACTGACGCTGAACGATCCTAATCGCGTCGGCCTGGGAATGAGCGAATTTATAGCGAGGGGCGACTGGCGTTTGTTTTTTCTCTATCGCGATCGTGTCGAAACGATCACACCCGAGAATGTTGCTGCAATCGGAACAAAATACTTTAAACGGTCAAACCGCACCATGGCAATGTTTATCCCCACCGATAAACCGGACCGCGCCGACATTCCAACAGTAAGCGACAGCGAGATCACGGCCATGGTAAGTGGATATAAAGGCAAAGAAGCCGTCGCGCAGGGCGAGGCGTTTGACCCATCGCCGGAAAATATCGAATCGCGGACGACGCGCTCGACGATCGGCGGTCTCAAAGCCGCATACCTGCCAAAGGAAAATCGGGGCGACACGGTCTTTGCTCGGATGACGCTGCGGTTTGGCGATGAGGCCACGTTGATGAATCGCGGAACCGCCGCAAGCTTTGCCGGCAGGCTTTTGATGCGGGGAACAAAGAATCGGACTCGCCAGCAGATCCAGGACGAAATTGATCGGCTAAAAGCAAGAGTCGGCGTTTCGGGCGGGGCTACGAGTGCAAACGTTTCTATCGAAACAACCCGAGAAAATTTACCCGCGGTCATAAAACTCGTTGCCGAGATCCTCAAGGAACCCGCGTTCCCCGAGAGCGAATTTAATCTAATAAAAGAAGAGACGATCACAAATCTCGAAAGCCAGCGTAGCGAACCGACAAATGTGGCGATATACGCTATGAACAAACAGTTCAATCGTTACAAGAAAGGTGATATTCGCTATAACGGATCGCTGGACGAGGACATTGCCGATACAAAGGCAGTGACGCTGGCGAACGTAAAGGATTTCTATAAAGATTTTTACGGAGCTTCGAATGGCGAACTGGCGATTGTCGGCGATTTTGATCCAAAGGAGATCACGCCGCTCGTAAATCAGCATTTCCTCAGTTGGAAAAGCCCAGGGAAATACGAGAGATTGACAAATAACTTTGCCGATATTCCACCGGTCAATCAAACATTCGAGACGCCGGACAAAGCCAACGCAATTTTCATCGCTCGTCTGAACGTGAAACTGCGTGACGATAATCCCGATTATCCGGCACTTTTCGTCGGCAACTATATGCTCGGTGGGGGTTTTCTAAATTCACGTTTGGCTACTCGAATTCGCCAGAAGGAAGGTTTAAGTTATGGCGTCCAATCGAGGTTTGATGCGAATTCGCTTGACGAATCCGGTTCATTTCTCGCGAACGCGATCTATGCACCGCAAAATGCCGACAAGTTAGAGGCTGCATTCAAGGACGAGATCATGAAAGCCACGACCGAAGGTTTTACAAACGAAGAAGTCGATGCGGCCAAAAAAGGTCTGTTGCTTGACGCACAAAGGCGGCGGGCCGGTGACACCGCCTTAGCAAGTTCGCTGACGAACTATTTATTTCTCGGACGAACCTTCAAATGGGACACCGAGTTTGAACAGAAATTAGCAGCAGTCACCGTCGAACAGGTAAATGCGGCGATGAAAAAATACATCACGCCCGACAAGATCTCGATCTTTAAGGCGGGTGATTTTGCCAAGGCTGGCGGCAAGACCCCGCAATAATCAAACTCGGGATCACAAAAAAGAAAGACGCGAAGCACCGGTTTCGCGTCTTTTCTTGTAAACTGGATTCTCCTGCAAAAAATGTCGATGTCGAAATATTAAGTTTGATGATCTGATCCAGGCTATGAAATTTGGACTCATTGCCGGCAACGGCCGATTCCCTTTCCTTGTTATCGACGGAGCCCGCAAAGCGAGGGTTCCGCTTTCGGTCGTTGCTATCAAGGAGGAAACCGATAAAGAAATCGACGACTCGGCTGAAAACATTGTCTGGGTCGGAATCGGGCAGCTGGGCAAGATGATCTCGTACTTTAAGGATGAGGGCGTCTCAAAAGTCATCATGGCCGGTCAGGTAAAGCATGTTCAGCTTTTTTCGGGTGCCATTCCAGATATGCGGATGGTGAAAATGCTCTGGAATTTGCCGCGGCGAAATACCGTCGCACTTATCGGCGGGATCGCGGACGAATTGGCAAAAGAAGGCATCGAGCTAATTGACTCAACCTATTTTGTAAAAGATCATTTGGCATCCAAAGGTGTTTTGACCAAAAGAAAACCGTCCGAGATCGAACAGGCCAACATCGAATATGGTCTGCATATCGCCGACGAGATTGCCAGGCTCGATCTCGGTCAAACGATTGTCGTCCGCGGCCGTGCCTGTGTCGCAATCGAAGCGATGGAGGGCACCGACGCAACGATCACACGCGCCGGCGAATTGGCGAACGGCAAACTCACAGTCATAAAAGTTGCCAAACCGGATCAGGATATGCGGTTTGACGTGCCCGTTATCGGTGTTCCAACAATAAAAAATATGATCCAGGCGGGAGCTACCTGCATCTCAGTTACCGCCGGCAAAACGCTGATATTCGATCGCCAAGAAATGCTGCAGCTTGCCGATAAAAATAAGATCTGTGTTGTCGGTTCGTAAACCGAAACTATTACCCGAGATCTCGCGTACTAAATTTTTGCTAACAGATTAAACCTATCAGCCCCCGGAGAACTATGAGAAAAAATGTTTTTGTATTCCTACTGAGTATTGTTCTGCTTGTGCCCTCGGCGGCGTTTGGGCAGAAAGTT
>JBGTCS010000315.1:0-3661 GCA_041748715.1 Pyrinomonadaceae bacterium
TGGCGCCCGAATTCCGTGTCCTTTTGAATAATACAATCGATCTTTCCGCCATGAGCATGATTAATGATATTGAACATCGACTGCGAGCGGATGGCACGAAGCACCGAATCTTTGCTTATGTAATACTCGCCGTCGAATGCATCGACAAATTTGGAAACCTGCGTTTCGTTTAGTTGAATCACGATGTCGATGTCCCGAGTCATTCGAATCTCACCATAAGCACTCATCGCATACGAACCGGTGATCATGAACTCGATGCCAAGCTTGTTCGCCTTTGTGACAAAATCGCGTAAGGTCTCGATCATTGAAATGCTCTCTTTCATGCTAATTGATCATTGCGGAAAACTGCTCTTCGGCAAGCACCGCCACCCCGAGGCTTTCTGCCTTGGTCAACTTCGATCCGGCGTCGCTGCCGGCCACGACATAATCCGTTTTTTTGCTGACAGATGACGAGACGCGGCCGCCGCGGTCTTCGATAAGTTTTGCGGCTTCGTCACGGGTATAATTTTCCAGTTTCCCGGTCAGTACAAAAGTCTTACCGACAAATCTTTCATCGAGCAGTGCTGAACTCGCAGCGTCTGTCTCGGTTTTGACGCCAGCCACTTTGAGACGTTGGATGAGATCAATATTTCGCGGATCGCGAAACCAGTGATAAACGCTTTCGGCGACCGACAGGCCGATCTCGTGAATGTCGTCGAGTTCCTGAACCGACGCCTCAGCCAACCGGTCGATGCGGCGAAAATGGTTTGCCAAAATTTTTGCGTAACGCTCGCCGACATGTCGAATATCGATGCCGTACAACAATCGTTGAAGGCCACGCTCTTTGCTGGCGGTGATCTCATCGATCAGATTTGTGCCTGATTTTTCCGCCATACGGTCAAGAGAGGCGATCTGCTCGACGGTCAAAGTGTAAAGATCGGCAACATTTTTGATCGAGCCGTTATCCACCAGTGTCTCGACCAAAACTTCGCCCAAACCCTCGATATCCATTGCCTTTCGCGATGCAAAATATAAAACACGAGCTTTAACCTTGGCGGGACAAATATCGTTCGTACAACGTCGAACCGCCTCGCCTTCTGGCCGGATGGCGGGCGAAATACAAACAGGGCAAACTGTTGGAAATTCAAAATCTTTTTCGCTGCCATCTCGTTTTGTCGTGATGACCGACAAAACCTGCGGAATGATCTCGCCGCTCTTTTCGATCAAAACATAATCGCCGATTTTTAGATCGAGCCGCTTGATCTCGTCCTCATTATGAAGCGAGGCACGAGCGACCGTTGTTCCGGCCAATAGTGTCGGTTCCAGATGGGCGACAGGTGTCAAAGCTCCCGTTCGTCCGACCTGAATTCCAATATCAAGCAGCCGCGTCGTCGCCTGCCGAGCAGGATATTTATAAGCAATCGCCCAGCGCGGAGCTTTTGTCGTCGCACCAAATTCGTCCTGCAGTGCCGTCGAATTTACCTTAACGACCACGCCGTCGATCTCGTAATCAAAACCGTCGCGCTTTGCTTCTATCTCAGCGATAAACGCCGACAGCTCGTCAAAATCGCTGCACAACGCGCGATTTGGATTGACGTTAAACCCATTGCGCTGGCACCACTCAAAATTTTCCCAATGCGTCGAAAACATTTTCTGGCTGCCGGTCAGGGCATCGTACGGGAACATATCAAGACGCCGTGAAGCGACGACCGCTGAATCAAGCATTCTCAATGTCCCGGAAGCCGAATTTCGCGGATTTGCAAAGGTCTTTTCACCCTGCATCTCAAGTTCGGCATTGTTTTTATCAAACTGCGACCTCGACAAAAAAACCTCGCCCCGAACCTCGGCATGCAGTGGTGCGTCCACCTTCAATTTAAGCGGAATGGTGCGGATCGTTTTTACATTCTGTGTTACCTCGTCACCCGTTCGCCCGTCGCCGCGGGTCGCCCCAGTCACCAAAATGCCGTTTTCATAATGCAGAGAAACGCTCAGGCCGTCGATCTTTAGCTCGGCGACATATTCCAGTTTGCGGCCCTCGGCCAGCTTTTCGCACCTTTCGGTGAACGCTCTGAGATCGTCCAGATTGTATGAATTATCAAGCGACATCAACGCTACGGTGTGTCGGAACGGGCTCAAACTCGCCGCTTTGCCGCCGACCCGCTGCGTCGGGCTGTCGGGCGTGATCAGTTCCGGGTGTTCGGTTTCAAGCGCCTTCAAGCGTTCCAGAAGCTGGTCGAATTCAAAATCAGAGATCTCGGGCGCGTCCGATTGATAATACAGGTCGCTATGACGTTGGATATCGCGACGCAATTCATCTAATTGATTTTTTAATCCTTCACCTGAAGAGGCCGGAAAACTCATAAGGAAAGTACGACTCGAAGCCCCTCTTCTATTTGTTCAATCTTGCTTTCGGGCAAGGTTCCCACAAATTCCAAAAGATCGGATTTGTTGGCCGTAACAATTTGAGTCATGCTGACTACCGACGGTATATTTAGACCGCTCTGTTGAGGCGAGATCTCTACATTTCCGGGCATTCGGGCAAGCAGACGATTGGTTGTAATGACGACACCCACTACGGTGGCAAGGTTACTTTGGTTAAAATTATTAGACTGCACGATAACTATAGGATGCCGGTAACCCGGCATTGACCCCTTTGGTTCGGGCAGGTCCGCCCACCAAATCTCGCCTCTTTGGATCACCATTTGTCTTTTGGCAAAGTTCGACTTTGCATCTCCTTCCAAAAAGGATCAACTGAAGTATCGACATCGGCGCATACAGCATTTATTCTCGCCACTAAATCATCCTCATCATATTCCTCGCCCAGCTTTTTTACACCTAACGCGAAAACGGCACTACGAGATATCTTCAATTTTTTTGCAAGGCGTTCGCTCAAATTAAAAATTTCCGGTGGAACTGAAATTGCCGTTTTTGTGTTCATGCTTAAAGTATAACCAAGGTCATACCACACTTCAACCCATAAATTCCGCGATCAAACGATGAAAATGATGTGTTCCCTGCTCTCGCGTCGGAGAGTAGCGACCGTGCGTATAGAACCTCGAACGTATCCCCTTTTGGACACTCTCGACCACGGCCTCATCTTCCATCTCTACAGCGTGAAGATCATCTCCCGCCCCTGTGTCTGAACCGTCGCGGGTGTATGTAAAAAAATCCACACTGGTTTTAGACGATGTGATCGGGTTTACAACATTGACGGAGATCCCCCAAGGATAATAATTGAACATCAGATTCGGGAAAATAAACAAATATCGGGCCGCTGTCTCACCCTTTTCGTTAAAACCGGTCTGCAAACTCGAATAGCGGAATAACTCGGTCGTGTATGTTCCGTAATCGATAAGTTCGTTAAGCGATCGATGAACAAATGGAATGTGAAAGCCTTCGAGATAGTTTTCGCAATACAGTGCCCAGTGAGCATCGATCTCATAAGTTTTGGCGCCGCTCAAACGCATACCGCGGGTATCGATGTCCGAGAGTCTGGCCTCAGAATCGGCCACAAACGCCTCGAATGAATTGACCGGTTCGATCGATGCGAACATAAACCCCGCCCGCTCGGCGAATGCCAAATATCTAAGGTTATCGCTTTCGCAGGGAAAGTTTTTGACACCTTCAAATTCCGGCATCGACAAAAACGTTCCGTCGAGTGAAAACCGCCTTCCGTGATAAC
>JBGTCS010000316.1:0-15555 GCA_041748715.1 Pyrinomonadaceae bacterium
ATCGACCGCTCCATTCTAAACATCCGACTCAGACCGACGGACAGGACGCGGGCGTTGTCGTAATGGCGAAACGCGAGCGGCATTTGAAAGTAGTGCGAGGCGTGTTTGCCATTCGGATAAACGAAATGTCCACGTCGGTAGGCTTCGGTTTTAGTAAGTATATCCATCACCGCTTCGGGCGGCGGAATAAGGTCGACCATCTTTTTTCTCCTTTGATCAAACGCCAATTATACATGGGCCGGTATTTGGTTTCCAATAAGCCGACCGATTATTTCATTCGCCGGGAAGCAGTGCTTTTCGTATCATAAATTGCTGATCGAGGCTCATTTCCTTTGGAATATCGTCAATAGCGAACCAGGCAAGTTCAATGATTTCGCGGCTTTTCACAGAAGCCTCCCCGACGCCGGTCGCCAAGAAAATGATCTCGATATGTCTCTTGAAGGTGCGGGCCCGATACATTCTGACGTCTTTTAATTCGAGTCCGGTTTCTTCCATGATCTCACGGCGAAACGCCGCCTCGGGCTGTTCACCGAAATTCATAAATCCGCCCGGCACGCCCCAGCCCGAAACGGGCCGTAGAACATGATTGAGTAGCAAAACCTCACCATTTGCATTCGTAATGATTCCCCCGGCAGACACGGTAAATTTGACGTTAAAGAGGCGAGATGCCCAAACTCGAGACCAGCGAGGCAATTTTTTCCAGACACTCCCGATGATTTTGAAAAGCATTTTTGTGAAACGGATCGGTTTGAAAGCATTCGCTATATTGATATAACCGCAGATTCAGGTTAGACCTTTTTGAGATTGATGCCCAATGCGGAAGCGTTGCTCGTAAGCAAGGGCGCACCCTTAAGCATGCGTGTTACGCCCATAATTGCGAGCGCCTCTTCGGCACCGAATCGGAGATTTTACCTTAATCTCAAACTATGTCGAAGGGTCATTTTGTTAGGAAATTAGTAATTTCATGTTCATTGGCGAACTCTGCGTCGAGCTCTCCGGCCTGTGCGAGAAACCGTTCTTTGACGAATAATCAAGTTGATTCCACACAGAGTTCACGGAGGCGGATGCAGAGAAATGGCCGAGAAAAAACAATGGAAGTTCCTAATGCCAAAAATGTGGTGAAGGGGAAAAATCCGTGCTATGCCCAACAACCAAGCCATGCCTATCAGAATGCCTTCACCTCCTTTTCCAATAACAACGCACCCAGTTCCAAAAATCGCGGCTCTGTTAAAAAAGCGGAATGAGACGGGTCGGCGACAAAAAACACAAAACCGAAGTCACGATTGTCGTAAGCCAAGCGGAACCATCGCAAAGCTTCGTCCAATTCGCCGAGGCGTGCGTAGTATCGGGCGATTGCGTATCCTTTGGTTGGAACCGGTTCTTGTAACAATTCAATCCGCACCCGCCAAAACGCAGTTATGCCGCCCGTGGCGTAAGCGTTTTTGAGTTTTTCGAGTTGAACGGGATAAGCGAGAGTGGTCATATTCAATTCTTCCATTCTGAAATACTCGTTTACGGCTTCAGGGTACATTTCTTTAGCCGTGTAAATCTCGTAAAGGTACGAATGAGCGGCCACAAAATTCGGGTCCATTTCGAGCGTCTTTAGGCATTGCTCGATGGCCTGATCGTATTTGCGCGAAAAATAAAGTATCTGGCACATGTCCGCATTGATGGCAAGCGAATCTGGTTCGAGTTCCAGGGCTCGTTTCATCTCGGCAAGGGCGGGTCCGCCCTGTGTCCGTGCCGCCAGATTTATCGAATACCATTGATGAGCGGTTGCATATTCCGGGCTGAGGGCGATTGCCCGCTGGAAATGCGGCTCGGCCTCGCGGAGATTCCATTCCCAAAACATCCGGACAAAACCGATCGTCGCGTGCGGCTGGCCTAAATCTGGATCAAGCCGGATTGCCTCGTTTGCTGCTGCCTCGGCTTTTTTCCAAAGCTTTACGTCGAAAGCGTAAGCATCAGCCAATGCGGCATGGGCCAACGCGAAATCAGGGTCGCGTCCGATTGCCTGTTCAAAATTAAGTGTGGCATGATACAATCCGTCAACCGAACGATTTTGCCAAAGATCTCGTCCTGTTTGATATAGCTCAAACGCCTCTTCATTTTCCGTCCCGCGTTTCTTACGGGTTTCGGCCGCGGACCAAGAGCTGGTCGCGTTCGTTTGCGCAAGGTCAAGAGCCCAAACCAAGACAAAACTCAATAATGCAACCGCGACCACGGCACCAATGAGAAAACGCGGCGAGAGAATCTTCCTCTCCGCGTCGCTGTCTCTCCGCGTCTCCGTGTCCGTCTTGATTGCGACGCGATAATTCGTTCGCTTTTCAACAATAAACTCCTCTTCTTCTTCCAGAATCTCCTGGACATCACCATCAAATCGATAACCGCGTTTTGGCACAGTTCTGATAAATCGCGGTTCGTGAAAATCTTCGCCGAGCGCTTTGCGAAGCGTGGAAATGTTTCGATTGAGATTGCCTTCTTCGACAAATGCGTCGGCCCAAACGCGCTCCATCAAATCGTCTTTTTCAAGGGTGTGCCCGGTGTTTTCGACCAGCGCAAGCAAAATATCGAAAACTTTCGGAGTAAGCGAAATGGGCTTAGACTCGCGCAGCAATTGGCGCTCTTCGACGTCAATTCGGAACAAATCAAACTCGTAAAACCGTTTTGGCCGTCTGTTCATATCCTGTTAGAACCGCCTGCTCAAGCGGGCGGTTGTTCCTGGCGTCGAAGGATGGTTGCTGTCTTTCAAAAGGTTCTTCTGATTCGGCATTCCGCCCGCTTATGCAGGCGGTTCTGCAAATTTCGGAAAAATTTCCGGTTTTTAGAAGGTTTTTTGACCCGCTCCGGTTTATGTTGCTTTTGCGCGGATTGTAAATCAGCTTGGCATTCAAAAGCAACGATGAAAATTGAAAAGACGACAGAAATATTCGAGATCTCAGTAGAAAAAAGCGAGACATTCGTCATTCGACGCCACCGCGAAATCGTTTTTGGCTGGTGCAACGGCTGCCGCCGCGAGGTGCGAATGTCAAAGCCGGAAGACGCGGCCCAAATCACGGGCATCAGCACGCGACAAATCTATTCGGCAATCGAGGCCGGCAATACTCATTTTAACGAATCGATCGAGGGAGTCTTGCTGGTCTGCATAAATTCTTTGGATGAAACGCCGCGAACCGTTTACCAGCGTCAGGATGTTCGCTCTAAATCTGAAATTTAGAACGCGGCGTATATTCGTGGTGATGAACATGCGGGAATGATTTAGCAGGGTTCATCGAGTTAGGAAAATTAAAACCGATCAAAGGAGAAAGTCATGAAAATTCAAAATGTGTTTCGCTATCTAGTTGTCTTAACCCTACTATCAACGGCTGTGTTATCTGGCCCAAGTTTGACTACGGATGTTTGTTCGGCTGAAAGTCAAAGTCCTTGTCAGCTCACTCGAAGAACTGGCAAAATCTGGTGCCAGGGAGCCTGCAGCCCGGCTCGCCCTAAATGCAGCCTCCAATACCGACGGAAAGGATCGGAGAATCGCTGGCAGACTGATCCTGAAAATCTGCGCGCGATCGAACCCCAAGAGGAATACCGGTGCATTTGCAGACGATAGGCCGTCACCGTCCTCCTTCGTGGCAATTCTGAAAGCATACTAATGCTTCACGTGAGCAGCGGCAGCTATAGAACCCGGAGGATTGAATATCTTTTGGGATCGCAGTTTGCCAATCGCAATGAGGAAGTGGTGCGACGGGGATGAGAACGTCAATATGCATTTGGGGCGGTTATTTTGTCCTCGTTTGGAATCTTGATAAGGAGGAGAGAGATCATGAAAGTACAACCAATATTGTCGATATTTAATATGAGGCGATTTGATATTTCATCTAGCGCTGTTTTACAGGTTCTCATGCTGGCCTGTGTATTTATTCTCAGCGAGGGCGCGGTCGCTCAAGCCCCCCGGACGGCGACGGTTGAGGTTGGAAAGGAAACCTCATTCGGCATGCGTCGTGAGGTAAACGGCAGGAGCACGCAGGTCTCGGCCAGCGACCTCGCGATCGCGCGCGGATGGTGGGACGGCAACCTCAATAAATTACGGATCGAGGGGCTGAGCCCCGGCAGAACGCAAATTACCTTTACCGGGACATATCGCGAAATTATCGTTGGCGGCGTTCTGCGGGAAAGGGCGGTACCTTTTAGGGACGTCGTAGATGTAACGGTATTGGCCAGGACGGTCCCGGTTGACAGTAGGGCGATCACCATTCAGGTGACTGGAAACAAACACCGCGACTATTCGATCCATGTTCTCCTGGGGCCGCAATTCAGAAACAAAAACGAAGAGGGCCTGCGGTGGCGCAATGTCAGTTTTACCGGAGGCAACGGCGCCATCGCCCGCGGTCTTTACGATGACAACCAGTTAAAGCTGCGAATCACGGGCGTTAAAGGCGGAACAACTCAAATGACGCTGACGGGAGAGCGCTTCGTCGAGCGGACGTGGCAGCGGGTCGTCCGGGACCTTTCAGTTAAGGTGGTTCCGGGCGCGGGCACTATGGGCGAAATCGAACCCGACGTCTGGCTCGAAGGGCTTCGCCGGAGCTATCAGCAGATCCAACCGTCGGTGGAACGCGGAGCCCGCGGGGAACTATTAGTTGAGCAAAAAGCGGACGTGCGCCGCAATCTCGAGAACCTCGGGACGGTCGTGGAGAACGGGATCAGAAATCTCGCGGGCACGGCCGATGACCGCGAAGAAATCATTGCACCCAGGCGGACGCTGCTTGGTGAAATACAGAGGGATATTCGACGGTTGCGCGAATATCAACCGCCGACGAATCCGCCGGCTATCGAATTGCCGGGTAGTGTTGGATCACATCGTGGACAAAACGGAAAGCGCTTTACCTTCAAATGCGCCCCTAATCCTGGTGGAGCAGGAGGTACCGTCTGGGGAACAGATGTATATACCGACGACTCACCAATATGCAAAGCGGCGGTTCATGCGGGCTTGATCACTTACGCCTCCGGCGGGACGGTGATTATTGAGATCCGTCCGGGTCAACAGTCTTACGCCGGAAGCGAGCGTAACGGGGTATCCACCAGTAATTGGGGCGGCTGGGGCGGCAGCTATGTTTTTGTCAGATAACCGAACGAGAATCCGCGCCGCGTTTGAATCTGAAAATTCAAACGCGGCGTATATTTGTCGTGATAAGCGATTGATTACCAATCGAGCGGAGAACTTATTAAGAAGAGCTTTTTATGTCGAAACAAATGGAACGACACGCTCGAATGGAACCCGTTTTACGGCACCTCAATAAGGAGATGAGAAACATGGTCAAACTAAGTTTATTAAATATCGAACAAACATATTTTGTTCACGCCATGAGACGGCTTTCCGCCTTAATGTTCATTGGTGTAATGGCTCTCGTATTTGTCGCTCTGTCGGTTTCCGGCGCGCAAGGTCAAGCGGTTAATGTTACCTGCGGGGAAGCCCCAGGCAGGGAAGAACTTGAAGAACTTCAGCACCTGCAGCGGATCATGACGGGTCTCAGAGATCTGAATGAATTGACAGCGGCCCTTCGGGACCACGTGCGGCCGACGGATGCCCTGGAAAAAGCCCTGGATGAGCCGGGTACCGGCCGTATGCTGCGAGAAGTCCTGGATCTTGGAGATAAGCTTACGGCCGAGCTAAGACTGGCTCCGAAGTGGCTCAAGGGTACATCTGAAAAAGCCAAATTGGCACAGCAGATCGCCGCGGGGGCTGACCTGCCGACGCGCTTTGCCAGGGCAGTAGCCACCAGAGGGACGTCCTCGGCCTCCGATAAACTCAGGGATCTTTCCAACATTCTCAAGGATATGAGGATCCTTCTTGCCGTTGTCGTCCAGGTTAATCCGGTAATAGGCGCGTATCTGGCTATTACTGAGAGAGTGGTCTCCAGTATCGCAGCGGACGCGCAGGTAATCGCGGCGGCGACCGAAAGAACAAACAGTGCAATTGAGGAAGCGGGAAACGCGCTGGGCAAGCTGAACCCCGACGCTGTTCAACCCGAAAATCCGCTCGACGCAGTGATAAATGCGGCTGAAACACGGATCCGTGCGATCCAGGAAGCTTGCAATGAACAAGCACGGATAAAGGCAGCTAGAGATGAGGAGACATGTCTCACGCGGTCAGGCTTGAACCGTTCGCAGGTATCGTCGCTGAGACGCGAAATGAGCAAACTCGAGCTCTCATCATGGGAAATAGAAAGTGCGATCGCTAGGATCGACAGTAAACCCGCCGGCCTTGAATACTTGATCGCGAATATCAACGAGGCTCTTCCGATGCTCGTCGCACGATCACGAACCGGCGGTGAGGGTGCTCTTGAAGCCTTGCGCGAGGTCGATCGTGCAAACGCCCAAAAGCGGGCATATCAGTCTGAATTGAACGAATTGAACAGACGGGCACCGACGCTTGTGCCGCAGCTCCTGGAAAAACTTGCAAAGTTCCGGCAGGCACACAGCGAGAGATCTCGGGTCGTCAGCCAATTTGACGATTGTATTACGGCACAGTCGGAAACCTCCCCCGAGCGGGGTGAGTCCGTCGCACCAAGCACTGCCTGTACCAGAGCCGCGAGAGTCTTCTCAGCAGTGCCGGCTCAGGCTACAGACGCCTTTAAGAGTAGGATCGAGCGGAAGTTGACTTTCGCGCCAAATCCGAACGGACAAGTCGCCTATCACATGGCGCCCGCCTTTACCACAACGTTTTCTTTGGGGCAGGGCCGAAAGTTCTTACTTGCCGGGAATGAAAGAGGGACCGCGAGTTGGTCGGTTGACAATTTCATCTTTGTTGAGATCGAAAGATCGACCGGGACTCGCCGTTTTATTATCGGTAGCTCTGACCCCGTTTTCTATATGGGCACGGCACTCAGTAATCTGGGCAACGGTTTTTCTAGCGGGCCTTTTGATATTACGCCGTTTGTACCTGGGGCAGGAACCGCAACCGTCAGGATTTGGGCAGTTGATTACGGTGTCCGAGGTCACGTGAGCGACTTGTTCTTAATATCGGATTCATGCAGCGAACCGCGCGAGGCGCCGGCCAATGTCATTTCATCATACGAGAACAACTTTCAGAACGTCGTCGGCACCGAATGGTCAAAAAACAGTACGGACGTTACACCGAGCGGAGCCCGAAAATTTTTGGGTCAGTTCGGGAATGAAAAAATTAGTTTGACGTTGAATAATCTGGCTCCCCACACGAGCGTGGCGGTTTCGTTCGATCTTTACGTGATTCAGTCGTGGGACGGAAATGGAACCCAATACGGTCCGGATTTTTGGGATTTCAGTGTAGATGACCAACCGGCACTGCTGCACACAACCTTCGGCAACGTTACCCCGGGGGGACCCTATCCGGCCGGTGTAAAAGTCTCCGAGGTCAACAGTCTCGGTTATAAATATTATGGCGACTCGGTTTATCGGTTGACCTATACCATCCCGCACTCGGGTCGCACCATAAAACTAAATTTCTCTGCCTCCGGCCTTCAGGGGCTTGACGATGAAAGCTGGGGATTGGATAACGTAAAAGTAACCGTTCGCTAGGCAACGCTGCATGAGCGTAGAAGGAGAAGAACAAGATGAGAACTATGAATAATGTCTTAAATCCTTGCAAAAGAAAGAGTCTTTTCTGTGTTTTGGTTTTAGCTGTTCTTATGCTGATCCCGAATTTTACACAGGCACAATCATTAAAGACGCGACAAGCTGCCAGTCAAAGCTGGAATGCTTATTGGATAAAATTCCGGACTGCGGTTAGGACCAAAAATCGCAGATCGCTTATCGGATTGACTTCTAAAAGATATTCCAGCCCCGACGGGGCAACTATTAGTGAAGGGCTTGATGACTTTGCATGGCGAAGGCTTAGGAACTCCGTCCGTAAGGGGACTAAGCCTTACCCTTGCAAAAGAATTTGTCGAATCACTCGGAACGCGGAACCGACGTCTAGTCTGGCCTTTTTGTTCGAAAATAATCGGTGGGGCTTTACCGGCGAACTTGGTGAATAGAGAAGAGCGAAAAACGAAATCTGAGGAGGTATAAATAAAATGTATATAAAATTGATCAGTTTTCTCGGATTTTTCTTGATCCTGCTCGGTTTTGCGTCTGCGCCAAATACAGCAATCGGGCAAGTTTCCGACCTTCAGAAGACACTTGTTTCTTTCGGATATAAGGTTGAGAAAAAAGCTGGAGTTGAAATAACGGCGGCGGAAAAGAGCGAGTTTAACCTTCAAGGAAAACTCCGCTACGGTATAAAGAGCGTCAATCCGGTTCGCGGTGAGAGGCGGCTTTACTATCGGTTCACCGTCGATGTTGAGGCTTATCAAAACGAGTCGGACGCTCAGAAGCGGTTGGACCGAATTATCGCGACCCCGCCTGGTGTCGACAGTAAGATGGAGCCTCACTCTGGCTTTCGCGAAGGGTTTCGGAGGGAAAATAAGGTCTATGTTGTCAGCACCGATGTTTACAAATTTGTCCTGGACAAAGACCTGACGCGGCTGCGGGAGAAATTGGAAAACGCAGTTTCTGAGCGGATGGCCAGAAGGCGGGGAATTAATATCGGCTATATTCCCGCCCGGCGTAACGAAGCGGTAGAAGCGTCCCGCCTGCTTGAAGGAGATGATTTTCGCGTAACTTTGGTTGAGTATCCCGAAACCAGCGTCAGCGCCGTCGAGCTTATTCATTATCCTACCGGTTCCGCGTCAGAGGCGCGCAAAATCGCCGATATTCTAAAATGCTGCTTAGGCACGGTGGCCGTAAAAGAAAGTCCGTATACTCCGGCACGGGTGGGGGTTGATTATTTTCTCGGTTATTTAGGGCGCAGTCCTCCCCGGCCAATGGCGGATACATCCCACACACAGGATGCTCTCTACTTCGCATCTCCTCGGGCAGCGATCCCGGTCATCACAGAACTGCTCCGTAAAGAAGATTGGAAGACATTGAGCAGTTACTATGATCTTTCAAACTTCAACACCCCTCGGAGTGAGCTTGAATCCGGTAGGTTCTTTATTCAAGACAAGCGACCGGAAGGCGCACACCCGGGTCTCCCCTGGAAGTACAAGCACCCGTTCGCACCCGGCTTCGAATTCGACCGGGCGGAAGAGACCAAGGACACGAGCCTCGTCACCGTCATCGTCAAGATTCGGATTGATGAGGGGGGCGGGATGGTGCAGCGGGGCTTTTCTGAGTTCAAGATGCGCAAGAGCGACAGGGGCTATCAGTTGCTGCCCTCCGACGAGACACAATCCGATTCTCCGATCTCGGCGCGGTTCGTGCACGAAGGGGCATCACTCATCGTCGGACGCCCGGCGCAGAACTTGAGAGTTGCGATTCGCAACAACACCGCCACTGACCCCCGGCAAGGCGTCGCGATCGTGCTGCGCGGCGTTCACTGGGCCAGCGAGGGCGAGGACACGCGTCAGTGGCTCAAACAACTCCCGGGGAGTACGAGAGGGAGTCCCGATGACTACATCGACTTCATCGATTATCGAGCGGGGGCTGGGGTTACCGACCTGGCTTTCGAGACCGGATTGATCCTTCCCGGCAAGGAGATCATTGTGACCGCGCCGCTCACGTCGGGGCAGGGCGGGAAGCACGAGTTGGTCGTGCGCTACGCGGTCGTCGGCGGCGATGGGAAGGACTGGAGCGGTGAAGTGTTAGTCCAAACGGTGTTGCCCGCATATGACGGCGCATGGTTCGAGCCGGCCACGCACGTTCGCCGGCTCAGCGGGGCGACTAAGGGGATCGTCCGCTCAACGAGCAAACCCGGAGCGTCGCCGCTACCGATCCAGCAAACAATAATCCCGCTCCAACTGCCGGTGGCACTGGACCCAGAATCCGCGCGGGAGAGGGCCGCCGAACTCGCCGGTGTGACCCTTTAGCTGGAGAAGTACCACGCCTTCTACTGCGGGCCGCACCAGGCCTGGTTTTTCGTACTGCTGGATGGCTCGGGCGTCGCGCTGCGCAGGAGAGTATCTACCGCCGCGGGACTCGACTCTGGTGGGGTGGTGACGGGCTATAAGTGGGAGGCGGAGTCACTCCCCAAGAGAGCATCCGCGAGCGGGAAGGCTCCGCACGTGACAGAGAAAGAGCTTTGTCCCCGCTGACTTCCGTGACGGTTTGGCGGTTAAGCAGCGAACTTTCGGGGGGAATTGGCAGGCGCTTAACAACCAGGAGCAGAGCTTATGAAGATTTTGAAAGTCATTTTTCTCGCGGGCCTACTTAATTTAAGCAACGCGGTCTACGGCCAGAGTGAGCGTATACAGGTGTCAAGATTCCTCTCCCAGTTTAGCGAATACCGGAGAAGCTCTTCGGCGCAGAACCCGGCCGACGGGAACAGTGACTTGACCATTGACGGCCTGAAGCGGATAACCCGGCACGACTTCAAGTCGAAGCGGCCCGCGCCGAGGGAGCGCAACGTTTACCTCAGGTTTCATCTCTTTGTGTATGAGTACCAAGGTCCCGAGAGCGCGGCTTCTGCCTTCGACAGTCTGCGGCGTGAGGTCGCGGCAGAGGAGGATGAAGTGCCGCATAAATCGCCGCTCTACGTGCTCCTGCACGGCGACTAGGTCTACTGGTTGAGCGGGGCGTGCCTGTACGCGAGCGCGCCAACTGGGATGCAATCGAGGCGAAGCTTCAGAAAGCGTTACTTGGACAGACGGAGCCCATCGGCGACAAGGCCATCAAGATTTTGTGCGGCAGCGTGTTGGCCGGAGGCTGAGTTGAAACACGCGGCGGAACCTGCAAGACATTTTAGATGGAGGTTTGCACGATGAAAACTATCTCAACAATCATCCTTCTCATAACCCTGCTAATTTTACCGACTGTATTACATCAGCGATATGCTTCTGTCTTAAGTAAAACTAATATGCGAATCAAAATAATTGTACTGTTAATGTTTCTCTCGTGTAATTTAGGTTGGGCGCAGGTAAAGAAACCAGTTCCCATGCCGCAAATGCAGACAGTCGGAGAAGGTGTGGTATGGAGAATATCAGATAACAAAGATGAACACGGCAGCCTTCTCCCGCCGTGGAAAGAAATTAGGATCACCAACATCTTTGAATTCAAGAGGAGCCCAGTTATAGGTGAAAAAGTGACTGTTATCCCTCTTGACGCGGACATCTCTCCTCTGGACTTGCGGGTTATCAAGGCACAAAAGAAAGAAAATCCTTGTAATGAGCGTTTGCCAAACTGGTGGGAGGTTGAGCTAGAGCCGATTAAGCTAAAGGAATTCTTTGAGATTGAGCCGATTCCCACTCGGGCTGCTGAATTTCCCTTTAATGTTGCCATTATTTATCCGGCTGTGAAAGTCGCGCGCCAGATGAAGAAGGAACAGCTCATGAGAGGTGCGCTTCCTAAAGGAGTGTCTATAAATACCGTGAAGGCGGCCATTGATCTTAACGATGATCGAAAGCTTGATGTGGTTATTGTCGAATATTGTTGCGGTGACACGAAGAAGCCGGCGGATGATTGTGACTATACGTGCGGTAAGACGTTCAAGAAAGTAAGAAATAGCTGGAAGCTTATTGATACTCGAACCCCCTGTTAGTATAAGGAGAGGCTACGGACGAAGCATAATAAGTCATTCAAGCCGACCGCCCGCTAGCAAGCTTTTCACGGCGCTTCCTTGTGATTCGCGGGCGGCGGCTCAGTTCAGTATTAGGGGTAGTGTCAAATCTTTTGTGTAAATGATCGGTTTTTCATTTTTCGTTTTAGTAGTAGTAGGGCCTGTGGGAACGGTGGAAAAATGTCCTCATTTTTCCACGGCCGATTTACTGTCTTTTCCCCAATTCCACCGCCCGTTTGTAGGCTGAATAGACGGCCTTAGACAGTACGGTCCGCAACGAACCTTTTTCCATCTGGTAGATCGCTTCGGCGCTGGTTCCGCCCGGCGAGGTGACCATGTTTCGTAACTCGGCCGGGTGTTTGTGCGATTCCATAGCGAATTTTACCGACCCGAGCATCGTTTCCTGAACCAGTTCTTTTGCCATATCGCGCGAAAAACCCAGATGAACACCGGCGTCTGTCAACGCTTCCATAACCATAAAAATATAGGTCGGCCCGGTTGCGGAAAGCGAGGTCGCCATATCGATCATGTTTTCCGTCTCGACAAAAAGCTCTTTGCCAAGAGCGGCAAGTATCTCACGAACATGGCTGCGTTCCGCCTGGACGACCGCTTCGGTACATGTCCATGCGGTAATTCCCGCACCGATCTGTGAGGGAGTATTTGGCATCGCCCGGACGATCTTGGCGGTCCCGAGTTCGCCAGCGAGATGTTTGATCGTGGCCCCGGCCACTATCGAAACCACCAGTTGATCGAGACCTAGAACGCCTTTAAGATCGCCCAGGACAAGTGCGACCCGCTGCGGTTTGATACACAAAACGACGGCGGCGTTCTCGTGCCCCGAAGTGGTTTTCGCTGCGTCGGCATTGCGTTCAAAGGTTGAGATCCCGTATTTGGTGGTTAATTCCTCGCGCCGACTCGAACGCGGATGACTGGCCGCTATATTTTTGGGATCCACCAGTTTCTTTCGCAAAAGCCCGGCGATCATCGATTCGCCCATAACCCCGCAGCCGATAAAGGCTAAATGCAGATCTTTCAATTCGTTCGCCATAAATTCTCTCGTTTGTTAAAAAATACGCCGTAAGGCAAAATATCGTATTAGAAATGACGATTTAACCACTTATCGGCTTTGATGAACAACTTTTGCAGGCAGAAATGGTCGAAATACGTAAAGCCGAAGATAAAGATAAACCGGCTGTATGGCAGATCATCAGGGCTGTGCTCGCTGGCGACAACACTTATGTTTTTCCGTCAAATTCGACCGAGGAAGAGATGACCGCGTATTGGTTTGCCACCGACAAGCTGGTGTTTGTCGCTCTCTCCGAAGGTGTTGTCGTTGGGACATTTTGGATAAAGGCTAACCAACCCGGACACGGGGAGCATGTGGCCAATGCCGCATATATGGTTGCTCCGGCCGCTTCCGGCAAAGGCGTCGGGAAAAAAATGGCCCTTTTCTCGCTGGACACGGCGCGGCAGGCAGGTTTTACGGCGATGCAATTCAATATTGTTATCAAGACCAATACGGTTGCGGTAAAGCTGTGGCAGTCTATCGGTTTTGAAATAATCGGTGAGATCCCGGACGCTTTCGACAATGGACGGGACGGGCCTGCCAATGCCTACATTATGTATCGAAAGCTCTAGTTTATATGACAACCGACAATTGTCGGGTCAGAACCGGGAGCGATAGCGACCGGGTTCCGCGTCGCCGATGAACGAACACGGTCGCTATAGCTCGCGGTTCTGATATTTTATGCTTGGCTTGACACTAGTTTATATGACAATTGACGAACAACTCGAATACCTGAAAAAAGGTACGGTTGACCTCATTCGTGAGGAGGACCTCAAATCCAAACTCGAACGGGCCGAAAAAACAGGCAAACCGCTGCGTGTAAAGCTGGGCCTGGATCCGACGGCTCCCGATATTCACTTGGGACACACGGTTGTGATCCGCAAACTAAAGGCATTTCAAGACCTCGGTCACACCGTGATCTTTCTGATCGGCGATTTTACAGGCCTGATCGGCGATCCGTCGGGCAAAAATGTCACCCGTCCGCCGCTGTCCCGCGAGGAGATCAATGCCAACGCAGAAACCTACAAACGCCAGATGTTTAAGCTGCTCGACCCGGGGAAGACAGAGCTCCGGTTCAACGGCGAATGGATGGATAAATTTGCGGCCGCCGATTTTATAAAACTGACTGCCAAAACCACCGTTAAACAAATTTTGGAGCGCGACGATTTTACAAAGCGAATGAATGAAGAAAAACCCATTTCGCTTCACGAACTGCTTTATCCGCTCGTGCAAGGTTATGACAGCGTTGCACTTAACGCCGATGTCGAGCTTGGCGGTACGGACCAAAAATTTAATCTATTGATGGGCCGCAACCTGCAAAGGGAATTTGATCAGGAGCCGCAGGTCATTATTACCACGCCCTTACTCGAAGGACTCGAAGGCGTCAACAAAATGTCGAAGTCGCTGAACAATTACATCGGCATCGATGAGTCGGCGGGCGAGATGTTTGGCAAAGTGATGTCGATCTCGGACGATCTGATGTGGCGATATTATGAGTTGTTGACCGACCTCGGGGTATCAGAGATCGACGCTCTCAAAACTAAATGCGAGTCGGGCGCCGAAAACCCTCGAAATGTGAAAGTTGACCTCGCCAAATTAATTATTCGGGATTTTCATTCGACCGAGGCCGCCGCGGATGCTGAAGAAGAATTCGTTAAACGCTTTGTGCAAAAGGAGATCCCCGACGAGATCGAGGAAGCCTCGATCGCGGGAGGAAGCTATAAGCTTGCGGAACTGCTTGCAGACACAGGGCTTACCGCGTCAAAAGGCGAGGCTCGGCGTCTGATAGAGCAAGGTGGTGTGAAAGTGAATGGCGAAAAAGCTTCAGCTGCGAACGTGGAAATTGATATTTCCGCCGGCGGAGTTCTGCTTCAGGTGGGGAAGCGAAAGTTCTTAAAGGTCATGCCTAAATCCTAAATAAAATGTTCGTGGGTTGTTGAGTTATTTCCGCACCCGGTTTTCTTTGTAATATGCGGTTAACATCGGTATACTTGGGACTTCATACATGAGAGACGCCGCACAAAAACGGGTAAAGCTATCCGAACGAATCAGTGCCTACGTAGGATCCGAGGCACCGATACGCGATCTTGTCGGTAATTGGTCAAAGACGGCTAAGGGGGCTCTCGACGAAGCAAACAGCCTCTCGCTTGAGCGAGTCGATATCTTTCTCAAACGACTGCCTCGACAGCTCAACGGCTTTAAGATCGTTCATCTTTCCGATACCCATCACAGTCCCTTTACGAGTCTCGATCATATTAAACGGGCCGTTAAAATAGCCAATCGGCTGCGGCCGGATATGTTTTTGCTGACCGGCGATTATGTTTCGCACGAACGTGAATATATAGCACCGGTTGCCGTCGAACTTGCTAAATTAAAAGCGAAATACGGCATTTTTGCCTGCCTCGGCAATCACGATCATTGGACGGATGCCGATCTGGTCACTCACCTATTTCGAGGCGAGGGAATTAATATGCTGGTCAACGAAGGCCAGCGATTCGAGGCGCGCGGAGCTTCATTCTGGCTGGCCGGCGTCGACGATTATATGGTCGGCAAAACCGATGTACCTGCCGCTCTTCGCGGTTCGTTTCCGGATGAAATGAAGCTCCTTCTGGCTCACAATCCGATCATTTTCCGCGAAGCGAAAAGATACGGCGTAGACCTAACGCTAAGCGGACACACCCACGGCGGACAGATCAAGATCCGCGACGACGAGAAACGTATTCTGCCCCGCCGCAAACTTACGAGCGGGTTGCATATCCGCAAAAATTCGCAGATCTATATAACCCGCGGTATCGGAACTGTTGTGTTGCCGGTTCGCTATCAGTGTCCTCCGGAAATCTCGCTTTTGGAGCTTAAAACCGCCCAATGAGCGAATCTCAGGTCTCAACCAAAATAATTACAATTCCCAATCTTCTGACCTTTTTGC
>JBGTCS010000317.1:0-3950 GCA_041748715.1 Pyrinomonadaceae bacterium
TTTTTGCAGATCTGCGAGCCGCGCCTGCTCAGACTCGAGCAGTTTTTCAAGCTCGGGAATCCGTCCGTATTGGATCTCGGCCGCTTTTGTAAGGTCACCGCCTTGGCGGGCCTGCTCCAGTTCGAGTTTGGCCTGTTCAAGTTGCCCTTTGGCGGTCCGCATCTTTTCGATCTCTGCCTTTTCCGACTGCCACTGGGCTTTCATGGCCGACGATTTTTCGTTGAGATCGGCAATTCGCTTTTCGATGTCATCAAGCCGCTCCTTTGATTTTTCGTCCGTTTCGCGTGTCAATGCCTGGCGTTCGATCTCGAGCTGGAGGATCTCGCGTTCGAGGACATCTATCTCTTGCGGAAGCGAGTCGATCTCAATTCGGATCCGCGAAGCAGCTTCGTCAATCAGATCAATCGCTTTGTCAGGCAAAAAACGGTTTGTAATATACCGATTTGAAAGTGTGGCCGCCGCAACGATCGCGGCGTCTTTGATTCGAACCCCGTGGTGAACCTCATAACGCTCTTTTAGGCCGCGAAGGATCGCAATCGTATCTTCGACATTTGGCTCGCCGACATAAACCTGTTGGAATCGGCGTTCGAGGGCCTTGTCTTTTTCAATATACTTTTGATATTCGTTAAGGGTCGTTGCCCCGACGCATCGAAGGGTGCCTCTGGCCAATGCCGGTTTGAGCATATTCGAGGCATCGATCGCACCTTCTGAAGCTCCGGCGCCGACGAGCGTATGCATCTCGTCGATAAATAAAATGATCTGACCTTCCGCTTTTTCGATCTCGTTAAGTACAGCCTTGAGCCGGTCCTCAAACTCGCCGCGATATTTGGCACCGGCAAGCATGGCACCAAGGTCGAGCGAGACGAGTTTTTTATTTTTTAGAGTTTCAGGCACATCGCCTGACACAATTCGCTGGGCCAACCCCTCGATAATCGCAGTTTTACCGACGCCGGGTTCGCCGATCAGCACCGGGTTATTTTTTGTTCGGCGCGATAGTATCTGAATCGTCCGGCGGATCTCATCATCACGCCCAATTACCGGGTCGAGCTTCCCTTTGCGGGCACGATCAGTTAGATCTTGCGCATATTTATCCAACGACTGAAAATTCTCTTCGGCGTTTTGATCGGTGATACGCGAACCGCCGCGCATATCGGTCACGACCTTTTCAAGGTCTTCGGCGGTGATGCCGTTCGAGCGTAATATCCGGCCCGCGTCGCCTTCTTTTTCGGCAGCAATCGTCAGCAGAAGATGTTCAGTCGACAGGTATTCGTCCTGCATCTTCTCGGCCTCTTTTTGTGCCTGCTGAAAGATAGTGTTTGTTCGCGAACTAAAATATTGCTGACCGCCGCTAACCTTTGGGAATTTTTCAATCGCCGCCTGAACCTCAGAAATGATCGTCTGAGCATTCGCACCGATCTTGCCTAGAATGGGCTTGACCACCCCCTCTTTTTGTTCAAGCATCGCCGCCAAGACATGTTCCGGCTCGACCTGTTGGTTCTCCGCTTTTTCGGCAAGAGTGATCGCTTCCTGTACCGCTTCCTGACCGCGTATTGTAAATCTGTCGAATCTCATATCGTTATTGTAAATGATTAACGGCGGAGGGCGAATGCTTTAGCGCCCATCCGCCGTTTCGTGTACGGGCTTTTTTGTTACCTAGCAACAGACTTGGCGTTATTCTGCGTCTCGATGGCTTCAGAACCGCTGTCGCTTCCAGTGATCTCGATCTTTCTGGCCTTCGACTCTTCGCGTTTGGGCAAGCTGACCAAAAGAATGCCGTTCTGAAATTCGGCCGTCGCTCCCTCGGCGGTTACCGTCTGAGGCAAGGTAAACGACCGGGTAAAGGATCCGTACGAGCGTTCGACGCGATGGTAGCTGTCACCTTCGGCCTTCTTTTCAAATCGCCTTTCCCCTTTTAGGGTGATGACATTGTTTTCAATAGTAAGATCAAAATCATCGCGCGTCATACCGGGCAGATCGGCCTCAAGTACAAGGTTTTCCTTGTTCTCAAATATATCCACGTGGGGCATCCATGACCCGTTCAACATCTCTTCACGATTAGTGCTGGACGGCGCCGCACCCACAAAAAGGCGGGTCATCTCATCCTGCAAACCTCTTAATTCACGAAATGGATCGTATTTGGCTATGTTCATAATCATTTCCTCCAAAATATTCTAGATTTAATGACCAATTACTTAGTCAGTAAACATAATAAAATATGAGTGTGATATCGTCAAGTCTTTAAGAAAAAAATTATGGTCAAAAAATCTGCTAGATAATTATTCTCCTCAGGTGACAGTTTTCTTGTTGTCGGTTATATTATTGACGCACCTTATCCTTATCGAAATGACCTCGGCGGGAGCAAGCCGCGAATTTATACTAGCGAGTAGTAAATGAAAATTCTTCGTGAAGTTCTCTGGCCGCTGGCGGCAGTTTTTGCGGCATTCATCGTCGGCGGGATCATTGTTTTATTGATCGGGGACAATCCCTTCCAAACCTACTATCAGCTTATCGGCAATTCGTTCGGATCGTGGAACGACCTCGGCTACACGCTGTTTATCGCCACGCCACTTATATTTACGGGTTTGGCGGTGGCGGTGGCTTTCAGATGCGGATTGCTGAATATCGGTGCCGAGGGCCAGCTTTACGTCGCCGCTTTTGCGACGGCATGGGTCGGCATCAAGTTCGGCGGCGCGATGGTCAATGTCTTCGGAAAAGAGGAAAATTGGTCGTGGTACAGCCTGCCGGCCGTTCTCCTTGTATTGCTGTGTATTATCACGGCGGTCGTCGCCGGCGGCATCTGGGGAGCGATCCCGGGAATTTTGAAAGCAAAGTTCGGTTCACATGAGGTGATCAACACCATCATGCTGAACTTTGTCGCGGTGGCTCTGGTCAGTTATTTTACCCAATATTTTTACAAGATCCCGGGTGATCCGATCCTGCAGACCGCTGAGATCGGCAAGGCGGCCCACATTCCGCGTATCAGCCAATACATTCCCGGAATGCCTGATTTTGTACCTCTCAGCGTTGCCTTTTTACTGGCGATACTGATGTGCGTTCTGGTCTATATCTTTTTGTGGAAAACCAAATGGGGCTACGAGCTGCGTGCGGTCGGCGAAAATCCCTCGGCGGCGGAGTACGGCGGCATAAATCCAAAGAAACAGATAATTATCGCGATGACCATCTCGGGCGGACTGGCCGGTATGGTCGCGATCGGCGAGGTTTTGGGCTATCGCTACAGATATTATGACGGCTTTTCCGACGGGTGGGGATTTTTGGGAATTGCTGTGGCCCTGCTCGGCCGGAACCATCCGCTCGGTATATTTGTCGCCGCGATCTTTTTTGCCGTTTTGAAACGCGGTGAAATATTTGTCGATATCGAGACCAAGTATGTTTCAAAAGACCTTGTTGAAGTTTTACAGGCAATAATCATTATTTTTGTAGCTTCGCTGCAGCGGTTTTCGAGGAAATAAAATGAGCGAACTTTTAACACCGACATTTCTACTCATTTTATTGTTTTCCACCATTCGGCTGGCGACGCCGCTAATATTTGCGGCCCTAGGCGGAATGTTTTCCGAGCGAGCGGGTGTTATCAACATCGCTCTCGAAGGTTTAATGCTCACCGGAGCGTTTACAGCTGCGGTTGCGACATATGAGTTGCAGAATCCGTATCTTGGTTTTTTATTCGGGCTCACCTCCGGTGCATTTATCGCCCTAATATTTGCGATCGCCGTTATCAAATTCGAGGCGGATCAGGTCGTCACGGGGTTTGCCATTAGCTTGTTGATGTTGGGCTTGCCGGCGGTTATTAGCAGCCGGTTGTACGATTCGGCCGGTTCGACCCAGCAGATCGCAAAAGAATTTTTGCTGCCGGAATACTACCACCGGATTTCGATCGCTTCGATACTCGCTCTCGCCTTGATCCCGATTTGTTGGTACGTGATGTACAAAAC
>JBGTCS010000318.1:0-8304 GCA_041748715.1 Pyrinomonadaceae bacterium
TTGCCCGCGAATTACGCGAAAAGACGCGAAAAAGAAACCGGCTTTGCATAATTCACTTAGCAAAACTTCAGAAGAATTTCTTTTATTCGGGTTCATTCGCGTGATTCGCGGGCAAAAAGTTTCTATCACCTAATCTGGGTTTAAGGTCCTAAAACAAAGGCTGCGCGCTCGGCATGGCGGTTGCAAAAACATTAAGGTGACGCAGTGTGGTGAGCTACTCTGCATCGATATTTAAGCAGCGGAGGTTCTAATTATGTCACCTAAATCATATTTCATATTCTGGGGTGTGTTTGCATTGTCGGCGGGCGTTCTGTTCCTAGTCGGAGCTTTCTCAATGTTAACGCTTGTCGTCTATGGGTTTATCACTTTCGGTCTTATTTTTCTGGGTATGATGAATGTCCTGCCGGCGGCGGTATCACATCCACCCGTTGAACGGGCCGAAGCGATAACACCAAAAAAAGTTTTTCCAACTCCCGAGGCCGCGCCTGTGAAAACACCTAGCAGTATGACGGCATATCGCGCGGCCTGATCGGTTAAAAATGGTCGGGGCTGGCTCGACATGCAATCATTTTGTCGGGCCGAGAGCTGTAACGCCGCTGCGCTTCTTAATCTATTTTTAGGTAACCTGCACAAATCACGGTATACAAATTCGGTCCCCGATCGTCCTCATCCTCGTGACGTCACTTTAGATTCGCCGTGCCTGACCACCTCAACGGAACAGGGCGCCGAAGCCGCAACTGCCGCAGACACGCTTCCCAATAAAGTTCGTACGAATAAATCGCCAGAACAGTGAGCGCCAAGAAAGATATTTCCGGCCTTCCATATCCTGGCCTCGTTAGCTATCACCTCTCTCGGGTCGCCAAGCCGTACCGTTGTGTGTGAGCGGATGCCGGCCTGAAAGAGTTTTTCTAATGATCCCGCAGCCAATGTTTCAGCCCACTGCAATGTGAACTTTGTCTCCACCGCGACATCGTTCATCTGTGGAGTGAAACGGCCGATTGAACCCAAAACGGCAGAATCCGCCACGGCCAATAAGCGAACCTCGGTACCGACAGGCCAGCTTCTGGAAGCGATAGACTCAACGGCACGGAGTGCTCCGGTCGATCCGTTAAAGCCCACCAGAATTCTCCGGGAATCGGGAGCGACACAGGAACACTGCTTCGCAACTCGCACGGAACACTTAGCTTCAGTCAGTAAGGTCTTGGCCGAGCCGCTCATATTTGATTTATTATTGTTCCCCATTTGCTGCGGTTCGCTTACCGCAATAAGATCGGGCAAAAAGGAAGCGGCCCGGCGAATGATCTCATCTGCGGGTCGGCCAGTCGCAACCTCGGCGTTAATCTTCCAATTCGGGAATGCGCCACCAAGCGTGGCCCTTCCTGCCGACGAGATCTTTGCGGCCTCGTCCGGGGTTTCATTAGTATTTGTTTCGTTGACCGTCAGGACAATAACTTCGGCGTTACGGGGCAGACCTGCGTAGCGCTGTTCTGCCAGGGCCGCCGTTGATGACTCTGAACCGTCATAACCAATAAGGATCCGCATCGTTTTCTTTTTCCTCAAACCAAAAGACTGATCGCGTTTTGTGCCGATTTATTGTAAGGACTACGGGCAATACGGTCAAACGACTAAAACTGCAAGATTTGTGCCAGATAAATTTTAGTTAATGACCAACATTTCTTCTGCGGAGTGCGGAGTTTTTCGCGAAAACTGGTTAAAAGTTCTCGGTTAATCCGCCAGATCTTTACGAATCTCTACTTTTACACTTTTAATAACAGGTCGTCGATATTTGGTCCCTGCGGAACGACGCTTGCAGTACTTAAGGGTTGATAAAGCAAGAACGTAAACAAAAGGGGATCATGACTGGTCTATTAAAAGTGGAGGATGATTTGTTGAGGTCGGTAGAATCCAATGCAGGGTTGATCGCTGAGGGAGAACATTTGATCGGTGCGTATGTCGGAAAATGTGATGGCCCGACACTGATCGTCATCGGCAGCCTGCATGGCAATGAACCGGCTGGAGCCCTTGCTCTTACAAATCTCTCCAGTCGGGTTGCAGAGTTAACCGGCCTGCTCAAGGGGCGGGTGTATTTCATCGCCGGCAACACAAGAGCGATTGCGGCGGAGATACGCTTTATCGATTCGGATCTCAACCGACACTGGACGCCCCAGAATCTGTCGAAAGTGGGTACGCCCGTTATTTTCCAAAAATCCGAAGGCGTGGAACTCACCGAACTCGACCAGCTCCTCGACAGTATTCTCATCACTGCACTGGATGAGGTTTTTGTGATCGATCTCCATTCAACATCCGCCGAGGGAATGCCGTTTGCGACCGTTGGCGACACTTTGCGAAACCGTGAATTTGCACAAGGTTTCCCCGTCCCGATCCTCCTCGGAATCGAGGAGCAGCTCGACGGCACCATGCTCGAATATCTCAATAATGCCGGTGCCGTCACACTCGGCTTTGAAGGCGGACAGCATTTATCCAAAAACACGGTTGGGAATCACGAAGCTCTGGTCTGGCTCGCGCTGGCAAATTCCGGGATCTTAGATGGCCGACAGATATCAGGCTTCGACGACTTGAATCGACGATTCGCAAAAGGCTCAGGCCGCTCGAGGATCTTTGAGATTCGTTATCGGCACGCCACATCCGAGGCTGACGGCTTTAAGATGAGCCCTGGTTTCAATAATTTCGATCGCGTTAAGAAAGGCGAGACCATTGCGACGGATAAAGACGGGCCGGTAAAAGCTCTCGAATCGGGACTGCTGTTAATGCCCCTATATCAAAAACTCGGCGAAGACGGATTTTTTATCGGGCGGGAAATCTCATGGTTCTGGCTTTGGCTCTCAAAACTTCTCCGCAATATTGGTTTGCAGAAGATTATTCATGTGCTGCCTGGTATCAGCAGACGTACGGGCGACCCCGCAACGCTGGATGTCGATACTCGAATTGCGCGGCTATTTCCGCTGCAAGTGTTTCACCTCTTGGGGTTCCGCCGTCGGCGCTGGATTGAGAACAAGCTGGTCGTCAGCCGAAGAAAGCACGACACCGACGGTCCGTTCAAATGGAAAGGCAATGGCAACTAGGATCCGATGGGCGACAAAAATGTTACAAGCGAATACGACGATGACCAGATGCGTTTATTTACGCTTGGTGTTCTCAACGATTTACGAGCGCTCGAGCAAATGCTGGACTCGGGCATGATTGAGGAGAATGAAAGTCGTATAAAAATTCAATCGCAACACTATAGATCGTGAAATTCTTCGCGGTTCATCGAATTTTTCCGCAGACGCAGCGAAAGATAACTCTAAAAAGTATCACCGCGATCAAGGCAATAAATCGTTTGAACTCCCTAAAATAGGCACAATTCCACGTGAAAGTCCGATGCGGAACAATATTTGCCCCTAGTTATCTAAGTAGAACGCAGTAAGATGAACGAATTCGGTCGCGAGTGAAAGGAAAGCGGCAAATCTGGCTTAGTTCATTTCCGCTACTGATTAGCCGGGGCGACGAGGGATAGAATTATGGCGAACATTTTGATTTTAGGAGGCGGTTTTGGCGGATTGATGACGGCTGAAAGGCTTGCCGCTACTTTAGATCCGTCCCATCAGGTCACGCTCGTGTCGCCCAAACAGAAGTTCACGTTCTATCCGGGACTTGTGCAGCTCGCTTTCGGTGAGTGCGAGTTAGAGGATATTACCTTTGATCTTCGTTCGAAACTAGATGAGTTAGATGTGCGTTTTGTACAGGGAGAAATGGTTCGATTGAATGCCGAAAACCGGACGGCGGAGATTACTGGCCAGGACTTTAGCGGTGATATTGGGTATGACTATCTTGTCATTGCTACGGGCCGCCGACTCGCAACAGAAAAAGTCCCGGGGTTTTTCGAGTATGCAAATCATTTACTCGGAACGGGTGCGGCATTGGAGTTTGGTGAGGCGATACGGCGCTTTCAGAGCGGTAAAATCATCGTCGGCTTATGTCCCGACGCCCGTCTGCCTGTTCCGGTTTGCGAGACGGCTTTTGCACTCGCGAGAAAATTTGAGGCTCAAATTCAAACTGGTGAAATTGTTATTTCGGTCATTTTCCCTGAATCGCTCGAAGCTGCTTTTGGCGGCGCCACCGTCCATAAAGAACTCGAGTCCGCGTTTAAGGAACACGGCCTTAACGTACTTTATGACATTCCGATCAATGAGATCACACCTGACGAAGTCCTATCAATGGACAAGCACAGAATTAAATATGATTTATTGATGCTTGTGCCCCCATTTAGCGGCAACGCAAACTTTCGCCGATTGGGCGTGACGGACGAGGCCCACTTTGTACAAGTTGACGGTAATATGCGAGTCCACGGTCGGGACAATATATATGCCGTCGGCGACATAGTAGCTTTCTCTGGACCAAAATTCGCTCATATGGCCGTGCGACAAGCCGAAGTGGCAGCCGCGAATATCGTATCCGAACTGAAAGGTGAACAGCCGCGAGCCGAGTATTACCATGAAATAGCGACAGTTATTGATGCGGGTGGTCCCGACTCAATTTACCTGCATTACGGAATCTGGGACGACGTGCAATATAGCCTAAAAAGGGGAAGGTTTTGGGGTATTGCAAAAAAAGTTCACGATAAATATTGGCGGGCAAAGCACGGTTGATCCAGACCGTGACCAGAAGCCATTCAGTTTTCGAGTAAATATTGATTGAGTCAATCGAATTGTCAGGTGCTCAACTATGATCCAAATACAAGAAATGTCGGATGGCGAAATTGACGATATTTTGGGGCGTGTCGGTTACGGGCACCTTGCCTGCTCACGGAACGATCTGCCGTATGTTGTTCCGATTCACTATGTATACGACAAACCAAATATTTATGTTTATTCGACAGAAGGAAAGAAGTGGGAGATCATCCGATCAAATCCAAAGATTTGTCTGCAAGTTGAAGAAGTGATCGACGAAACGAATTGGCGGAGCGTTATCGTAACCGGTGATGCGGAACAGATCGTTGATCGGAATGAAAGGGAGAAGGCCATTAAATTGATACTTGCAACAAATCCGACGCTGACACCGGCAATCAGTATTAGATGGATGGACAATTGGATCCGAGAAAACAGAGAAGTCGTCTATAGGATTAAGCCGACACGGGTCACGGGGCGTTCTCCTGTCAAGGTTAACATCAGTGCAACGGCGGCTCGCCCTCAAACGAAGGCTAACCAAGTCTGAATTGGAATGTAAGGGTTCGGTTGGATACTCACGCCCCTTGGCGTTTTGGGCGGACTAATAGCATGGAGTTTATTCGCGGGATTTTTCGCGTTTCTGCTGGCAACTGTTTATAAATTGCTAGGCAGGGGAGATAAGGAATAGCTGGATTTATGGAGGTAACAATGAAAAAACAAAGAATGATACTGGTGTCAGCAATATTGGCAATTATATTGAGTGTTATGGGCGTCGCTGCTCAAGACGGTAAAAAGATGAGCCATGACACGATGAAAAAGGATGGAATGGACATGATGTCGGAAATGAAAAAGAGCCCGCACCATTCTGTAATGATGGCATACAAACAAAATGTCCTGACCTTCGCCAAAACCCTGCGCGATATGTCAAAGGGCGGCAAATTGGCGGATGTCGATCTGGCCAGAAACGCTTTTGCCGAGATAAAGCACAGCATGGAAAAGATGGAAGGAATTCATCAATCCCATATGAGCAAAATGAGCGCCGAAATGCGTGAAAAGATGACGCCGATGATGGAGAAAATGCAGGCCGAAAAAAATGCTTTCAAGGAACATATAATCGCTTTAGACAAGGCTTTTGAATCCAATTCTCCTGACGCGATTTCGGTCGAAAAAAATGCGGCTGCGCTCGTCAAAAAGCTTGAGAAATCAGGCATGTCGGACAATGAGAAAAAGATGTGACCTAAACGCAACTAACGATATTAAAGAGGGCGGCATCGTCCTGACACAACGAAGAGGAAATGGTAGCAAAGCTTTCAATAGACCGCGCGGCGAACGTCAACTATACGCGTCCCACTTATTTTGGGATTGGGGCTTCGGCCTTGCTCACCGCCCTGGTTATCATTGGCTCCAGAAATCTTGAACATTTTGACTCGGCATTGTTTGGCTATACGATTGCCAGCGTTGTGGCGTTAGGGGCAATTGTATTTCGATATGCTGTGTGGCTTCAAAGACCAGCCACGCGAACCTATTGGATGCGCGGCTGGCAGCTGTTTCGCGATCGCAAAAAACTTTTCAAGAACACAACCGATGCGGCCGAAACGATCGGGAAGAACCTGATAGCTCAAAACTTTATTTTCAAGCGCGGACTCAAGCGTTGGTTGACACATTTTCTTATAATGTGGGGCTGTCTGTTGGCGGCGGCAATCACTTTTCCGCTTTCATTTGGCTGGGTACATTTCAAACTTGAGGGTGATCTTGGTTACCGCGCTTATTTATTCGGGTTTCCACTTCAGTTGATGGATGGGCGAAGCCTGATAGCATGGCTCACATTTCATGCGCTGGATTTTACTGCGTTAATGGTCATCGCCGGCACCGCTCTAGCCATTCACCGCCGATTAAAGGATCGCGGGGCGATTGCATACCAATCATTTCTCCTTGATTTTACACCGCATATATTGTTGCTCGCAATTTCAGTTTCTGGCCTAATGTTGACCGCTTCAAGTCTTTATTTTGGCGGGTATATGTACGCGTTCATAGGTCTTTTGCATCAAGCCACTGTGATCATGACGCTTTTTTACCTGCCCTTTGGAAAGCTGTTTCATATTGTCCAGCGGCCGGCCTCGATTGGCGTCGAGCTTTATCAGAGCCGCTCAAGAGAAATGGAACAGGCAGTTTGCCCCCGGTGCGGCACGATGTTTATTGGTCAGATGTGGATCGACGATCTCAAGAATGTTGTAAAGGAACTCGGTTTTGATTACCGAATGGAAAACGGCCGCACACTGCAAGACTATTGCCCTCGGTGCAAGCGCATAATGCGCGGACTTGCTTACGCCGGGATGAAGGATCGGCTCGAACCCGTTTTTTTCGGCACTCGCACCGACGAAAAAGAATAGCACTCGCGGCTATGTAAACTTATGTCAAAAGTAGAACATTTGGAACAGATAGTTGAACGGTTCGGTCCGCATCTCCACGATGAGCCCTGGGGCGGTTGGCAGTCGGGCCGCGTGATTGACCGAGTAGTTCCGACCCACTGCCCGTATTGCGGTGTCCAGTGCGGTATGAATCTGCTTGTTTCCGAGGAACATGTGGTCGGATTTGAACCGCGTTACGACTTTCCTGTCAATGAAGGCAAACTCTGTCCAAAAGGCGTTACCGCTTACCTTCAAACGCATCATCCAGACCGCCTTCTTTATCCGCTTATTAAGCGAAACGGCCGTTTTGAACGTGCGAGTTGGGATGAGGCCCTGAATCTTGTCACGTCAAAATTCAAGGAGATTCAGTCAAAATACGGCAAAGACGCACTCGGCGTCTATTCCGGCTCGTCCTTGACGACGGAGAAAACCTATTTGATGGGTAAATTTGCCCGTGCAGGTTTAGGAACGCGATACATCGACTACAACGGTCGCCTGTGCATGGTCTCGGCGGCGGCGGGCAATAACAAGGCTTTTGGAATAGACCGGGCAGCGAATCCGTGGAGCGATATCCCGCTCGCGGAAGTTTTGATATTGGCGGGTGCGAACTGTGCGGAAACCTTTCCGATCCTTAATAAGTTCCTTTGGCAGCAGCGTGACAACGGCGGCCGTTGGATAGTGATTGATCCGCGTGAAACACCGACGGCGCGGCAGGGCGATTTACACCTTCAGTTAAAACCTGGAACCGATGTGGCAGTCGCCAACGGGATGCTCAACGTAATCGTCCGAGAAGGTTTGATTGATGAAGAATTTATTCGAGATCGTACAAGTGGTTGGGACGAAACACGCTCGATGATCGAGAAATTCACGCCTGACGTGGCGTCCCAGATTTCAGGTGTTCCCGCCGCCAAGATCGAACAGGCCGGACTGCTCTACGGTCGTGCAAAAACAGGGATGATAATGCATGCCCGCGGTATCGAGCACCACAGCAATGGTGTCGATAATGTGCTTTCGTATATCAATATTGTCCTCGCGACGGGCAAGATCGGTGATCCGGGCCGCGGTTACGGTACGATTACTGGTCAGGGAAATGGGCAGGGCGGACGCGAACACGGGCAAAAAGCCGACCAGCTTCCGGGCCAACGTTCGATCAATGATCCCGAACACCGTAAACATACCTGCGAAGTGTGGGGACTGCCTGAAGATGAATTGCCGCAGGCTGGCGTCTC